>JALSQJ010000175.1 GCA_026985495.1 Campylobacteraceae bacterium | reverse complement strand
GCTTAGATAGCAAACCATGGAGTACAGCTTATGTTGCACCCTCACGCCGACCTACTGATGGACGTTATGGAGAGAACCCAAATAGACTTGGGGCTTACTATCAGTTTCAAGCACTCATAAAGCCTAGTCCTGATAATATCCAAGAGCTTTACTTGAAATCTTTGGAGCATTTGGGGCTTAATCTTCAAGAGCATGACATCAGATTTGTAGAAGATAACTGGGAGTCGCCAACACTTGGTGCGTGGGGTCTTGGTTGGGAAGTTTGGCTTGATGGTATGGAGGTTACTCAATTTACTTACTTTCAACAAGTGGGAGGCATCGCTTGTGACCCTGTGGCAGTTGAGATTACCTATGGAACAGAGCGATTGGCGATGTATCTACAAGGGGTTGAGTCTGTATTTGACATTGTTTGGAACAGACAAGGAGATGAGGTAACCACTTATGCTGATGTTCACAAAGAGAGTGAGTATGAGTTCTCTAAATACCATTTTGAAGTGGCAAATGTAGAGAAACTTTTAAAAGATTTTGATGATGCTTCGGCTGAATGTAAATTATGTTTAGAACAAGGGCTTCCTCTACCTGCTTATGACCAATGTATGGTGGCAAGTCACGCATTTAATGTACTTGATGCACGAAAAGCCATCTCACAAGCTCAACGACAAAACTACATCTTAAAGGTTCGTGAACTCTCTATTGGTTGTGCTAAACTCTATAAAGAGCAAGAAGTTGAGAGAAATAAGCGTGTGAACGCGTAGGTCGGGTTACCCTTATCCCGACATAAATTGGCATAAAATAATATTCAAAAATATATAACCAATATTGATTAAATCAAAAACATTCGGAATAGAAATGAAAATAGAAGAGATATACCAAAAATTAAATGAGATAAGCCCATTTGAACTCCAAGAGAGATGGGACAATTCAGGTCTTCTTGTAGGTGAGATGAACCGAGAATTTGAGCATATTGCTCTTGGTTTAGATTTAGATAGAGAGAGTTTACAGAGTGCTAAAGAAAATACTCTGTTTATTGTGCATCACCCTTTAATATTCTCTGGACTCAAAGCGTTAGACTTCTCTAAATATCCTGCAAATCTACTAGAAATAATGGTTAAGAAAAACCTATCACTTATTGCAATGCATACTAATTTTGATAAAACACATCTTAACAGTTATGTTTTTGAAAAAGTATTAGGCTTTAAGAAAGCATCACAAGATGATTTTATTTGTAAAACAACAGGTACTTGGTCAAAAGATGAACTGCTTAAACTTTTAAAAGAGAAGTTGGGACTAGAGGTTTTAAAAGTTGTCTCACCCAAACAAATCATAAATTCTATAGCTTTAACCACAGGAGCAGGGGCTTCTTTAATAGATGAAGTCAATGCTGATTGTTTTTTGACAGGTGACATAAAGTACCACGATGCAACCAAAGCGATGAGTCAAAATTTGATGTTGGTCGATATTGGTCACTATGAGAGTGAGAAGTTTTTTGTTGAAGTGATGAAGAGAGAATTAAAAAATTTAGGTATTTTAGGTATAATTTCGCAATCACAAAACCCATTTGAAATATCATAGTCTATATGAGCAAAATAGGGACTACATAAAGACGCTTTAAACCCCAAAGGATAGAGATTGAACAAACATTTAGAAGAGTTAATAGAACTTTCAAAGCTAGACAAATCAATTGATGATTTTACGCCACTAATCGAAACAGCACAAAAAAAATTGGCAAGAAGAGCAACAAAAAGAGATGATATTATTGCACGTATTGCTACATTGACAGAAGTTTCTGAAAAAGCAAAAACAACTATTGCCTCTTATGAAGAGCAGATAAAAGCATTAAATGAACAATTAATCTCAAATGTAGCAAAAGAGAAAGAGATTAAAACAGAAAAAGAGATGAAAGCTCTTTCCATGGAAGCAGAGTTAGCAAAAGAGAAACTTGGACATGCTAATGCAGAGATAGAGAGACATCAAGCTATTGTTGAGTCTAAAGAGGCTGAAATAGAAGCTGCCAATGTTGAGTTAGAAGCTGCAATAGCAGAGTTTGACAAAATCTCTTTAGAGGTAAATGCGAAGTTAGCATCTATTGACGCTGATAAGGGTAAACTTTTTGAAGAGCGTAACACTAAAACAATGGCGATTGATATGAAAATTCTCTCATTTTATGAAAAAATTCGTATTTGGGCTAGAAATACAGCTGTTGTACCTGTTAGAAAACAGGCATGTTATGGATGTTACATGAAGTTAAATGATAACACTTATGCATCATTAATTAAATCTGAAGATATTATTACTTGTCCTCATTGTGGTAGGATTATCTATCTTGAGGTACAAACAGAAGAGGCTTAATTGCTTTTTTTGTTTTTTATTCACTAAGATATTGGAGCCAAGATGTTGATGGATAAACTTTTTTTTATCCTCTACTCACTACTCTTATCGATAGCTTATCTTGTTGCTCTTCCCTTTATCTATTTTCTCTCTAAACGAGAGATAAAATATAAAATTTCACTTCCTGCACGATTTTTTCTAAAGAGTAATAGCCCCTTAAAAAAGGGTGGTATTTGGTTCCATGTTTGTAGTTTTGGAGAGGCAAGAGCTATCTACCCTCTGCTAGATATTTTGCCAAATGAACTTCTGCGACTAACTACTACGACTCAAACAGGATATGAAGCAATAGCTTTAAAGCAGAAAGAGCAGAGTCGTTATTTACCTTTTGAACCTCTGCTATTTTCTTGGTTGAAACCACAAAAAATTTTGTTGGTAATGGAGGCAGAGTTTTGGTATTTACTTTTTGCTTTAGCGAAAAAGAGAGGTGCTAAAACTCTGCTTATTAATGCACGAATGAGTGACCGTTCTTTCCATAAATATGAGCGAATGGCTTGGTTGTATAAAAAAATATTTGCACAGATAGATGAAGTTTATGCTCAAAGTCAAATAGATAAAGAGCGTTTAGAGAAGTTGGGTGCAAAAAATATTCACGTTATAGGAAATATTAAATTAGCTAAAATACCAAAAGCATCTAAAAAATTATATAAACCAAAAGCTTTAGTAGTGTGTGGTGCAAGTACTCATGCAGGTGAAGAGGAGCTTATTTTAAAAGCATTTGTAGCTTTAAAAGAGGAGGAGCCAACGGCTAAACTTATTTTAGTTCCTAGACACCCTGAACGCTTTCAAGAGGTTTCAGAATTGGTTGAGAGTTGTGCAGATGAACAGCACTACAGTTGGCATAACTATTCACATAGTGAGGCGTTTAATTCGGACATTATTGTAGTCGATGTTTTAGGTGAGTTGGTCAATATATACTCTATTTCAGATATTGTTATTTTAGGAGGAGCTTTTGCTAAAATAGGTGGACACAATGCAGCTGAAGCAGCACAGTTTGGGTGTAAAATTATTTCAGGTGAACACTATTTTAATCAAAGAGATATCTTCTCAATGGTTGAGGGTATAGAAGTGGTAACAAAAGAGAATTTAGCACTAAGACTAAAACAACATGCAGAGCTTAAGTCAACATCAATTAAGCAAAAAACAGATATTAAACCAATTTTGGATTCAATAAATGAAGTGTTATGAGATAGAGAATGAGATGGTTACTTTAAGGGTAAAAGCTCAACCATCTGCAAGTAAAAATGAGATTTGTGGACTTTATGGAGAAGATGCTCTAAAAATTCGTATTAAGGCTGCTGCTGTTGAGGGAGCTGCTAACAAAGAGTTGGTTAAATTTCTCTCTAAGATGTTTAAAGTCTCTAAAAATGAGATAATTTTTAAATCTGGAGAGAGTAGTAAAATTAAACGTATCTGTTTCCCTTTAACAGAGAAGTTTGAAGAAAAAATGAAAGAGATAGAAGATGGAAAAAGCATATAAATTACTTGCCACGCAAGAGGGTATTTCAAATAAAAAAGCAAAAGAGTTAATTGACCGTGGATTGGTCTATTTCCTTGATAAAAAAATTAAGATTGCTAGAGCTGAAATGCCAAATGATACACACTTTAGAGTAGAGAGTTTAGATAGAGTAAAAATCATCTATCAAGATGAGAACATTGTTGCTATTAACAAACCAGCCCTTTTAGATACCTATGAGTTAGCCGAAGCGATTGAGGAAGATGAGACAGAGCTTATTCATCGTCTTGACCGAGACACATCAGGAGTTTTACTGTTGGCTAGAAATGAAGAGTTTTTACAAGATGCGATTGCTGCGTTTAAACAACGAAAAGTAAAAAAGCGTTATGTAGCATGGGTTGAAGGTGTTTTTTGTGAAGAGATTAAGATAGATGCACCAATACGAACTCATAAACAGGGGGGAAAAGCATTCTCTGAAATAGATGAAGAGCATGGACGACCTGCCATTACCATTGTGAAGCCTATAGAGATTCAGGGTAAGAAATCTAAAGTAGAGATAGAAATCATGACAGGACGTACCCACCAAATTCGGGTGCATCTCTCTAGCATTGGTCACCCTATTGTAGGTGATGAGCGTTACGGTTCAGTTACCCGTTCAAAAAGAATTCTGCTTCATGCTAAAGCCATCTCTCTTTTAGGGTACGCTTTTGAAGCCAAAGAGCCTAGAGATATACAAAAATATAAATAAGGAGTTATTATGCCAGAAGATAATATATACTATTATATAATCTATGTAGTTATTTTAGTAGTTTTCTACTTTGTGTTAAAATCACCTAAAAAAGATGATGATAAAAAAGGTAAAAAATAACCTTTAATCCAATTTTGCTATAATCGCGTTAATAATTTTATATTAAAAAGAGAAAACATGTTTGATACCCTAACCGATAGTTTTAAAGGTGCGATAGATAAGATTCGTTTTTATGATGATAATAAAGCGTTAGCTAAAGCATTAAAAGAGTTAAAAAAATCACTTCTTAAAGCCGATGTTCATCACAAAGTTGTAAAAGAGCTTTTAACCAATGTTGAAAAAGAGGTTAAAGGTGATGTTGGTAAAGAGAAGTTTTTAAAAGCTTTACAAAATGATTTAACTCGTATTTTGACAGCAAAAGGAAATCAAGGATTCGTTTTTGCATCAAAACCACCTACAGTTGTATTGATGATTGGTCTTCAAGGGTCAGGTAAAACAACTACTACAGGTAAATTAGCCTACTTTTTAAAAGAGCAAAAAAAGAAAAAAGTTCTTATTGCTGCTGCCGATTTACAGCGTTTGGCTGCAGTTGAGCAGTTGCGTCAAATTTGTGAACAGATAGATGTAACTTTAGTAGCAGATGAAGATAAAACTCCAAATCAAATTGTAAAAGAGGCGTTAGCAAAAGGTGAAAAAGAGCTTTATGATGTAGTTTTAATTGATACAGCAGGTCGTTTGGCTATTGATGATGAACTTATGGAAGAGTTGGCTAGTATCAAAAAGGTAGCAAATCCAGATGAACTCTTTTATGTGGCAGATGCTATGACAGGTATGGACGCTGTTCGTACTGCTCAAACATTTAAAGATAAAATTGGAATAACAGGGGTAGTTCTAAGTAAATTTGATGGTGATTCTAAAGGTGGAGTTGCTATGGGTATTGCCCATCAAGTGGGTGTTCCGTTACGTTTCATTGGGGCAGGGGAGAAGATGCCTGACCTTGAACAGTTTATTCCAGAGAGAGTGGTTTCACGTCTTATGGGCGCTGGAGATTTGGAGTCTTTGGCTGAAAGAACGGCTAACATTATTGATGAAAAACAAGCTAAACAACTCTCTAAAAAGATTAAAAAAGGTAAGTTTAACTTTAATGACTTTTTAGAGCAGATGGAGTCTATGAAAAAATTGGGTTCAATGAAATCTATTATGAGTATGATTCCAGGTATGGGAGCAATGGCGAAACAGATTGGTGATATGGATTTGGAAAACTCTACTGAGATGAAGCAGATAAGAGCATTAATCTCATCTATGACTCCAAAAGAGCGTGAAAATCCAGACTTGTTAAACAATACACGAAAAAGAAGACTCGCTGCTGGTGCTGGAATGTCTCAAATGCATGTTAATCGAGTCTTGAAGCAGTTTAAAAATGCAGGAAAGATGGCAAAACAGCTTTCAGGAAAAGGTGGAATGAAGCAGATGCAAGAGATGATGAAACAGGCACAAGGTGGAGGAATTCCAAGATAAGGTTTTATACAAGTTTTATCTAATAGAAAATTAGATAAAATTCGCTTTTGTAGTGCTGATGAGTGTTCTCTCATTAAGAACAGTTGTCAGTGCTATGTTGGTAGTTGTTTTCAGCAGACAACTCACGTGACGTTTCACGTTTTGGATTAGTTACCCACATGCTGAAATATTATAGTAAATTTCAAGGATACAAATGACAACAATTAGACTTACAAGAATGGGTAGAAAAAAAATGCCATTTTATAGAATCGTAGTAACAGATAGCAGAAAAAGAAGAGATGGTGGTTGGATTGAATCAATTGGTCACTATAATCCCATGATTAAAGAGAATAACTTAACAGTAGATACAGAGAGAATGGATTACTGGTTAGGTGTTGGTGCTCAAATGAGTGACAGAGTTAAAAAAATCACTGGTAAATAGTCGTTATGGTTACAGAATTCGTCGCTGAATATGCCAAACTGTTAGTGAGTCATCCAGAAGATATTGCTGTTTCAGTAAAAAATTTGGAAGTAAACTACAATGAGATTACCATTGTTGCAAATGCAGAAGATGTCGGTAAACTTATTGGTAAAGAGGGACGAATGATTAACTCTATTAAGACGGTTATCTCTGGTTGTAAAGCCAAAGGTGGAACAAATTACCGTGTTAATGTTGAGTCAAAAAAGTAGTTTATGGGTCAAGTAAAACGTTTTTTTATTGCCCAAGTAGGCAAAACACATGGTCTTCAAGGTGATTTGAAGCTCCATATTCATACAGATTTTCCAGAGCAGTTTAAAGTTGGTTACAGTTTTGAAACAAGCTCTGGAAAATTAGAGATTTTAAGTGTTAATCTTGATAGAGGTATTGTTCGTTTTAAAGGGTATGAGGGTGTTGATTATGCAAAGAAGCTAATCAATACTAAAATTTATGCCTCTTTAGAAGAGACCAAAGAGAGATGTCAACTAAAAGAGGGTGAACATTTTTGGTTTGAGATTGAAACCTGTTCTGTAGTAGAAGAGGGTATTACTCTTGGAAAAGTTTTAGAGATGCAACGGTTAGCAGAGGTGAACTATATGTTTATTGAGACCGATGCAAAACTAGTAGAAGATGGATTCTCAAAAACATTTTTAGTGCCATATATTGAAAGATATGTACTAGAGACCAATGTTGAAAAACAGGTGGTTTTGACTAAAGATGCTAAAGAGATTTTGGAAGCCTCGTAGATTTTGATGAAATTTACTTTTATGACCCTTTTTCCTAAAATCATAGAGGGGTACTTTTCAGATTCTATTTTGAGTAGGGCAATAGAAAATAGGTTTATAGAGGTTGATTTCTTTAATCCACGAGACTATACGACAAATAGACACTTGAAAGTAGATGAACCAATGATAGGTGGTGGAGCAGGGATGTTGATGACCCCTCAACCACTTTTTGACACAATATCAGCCATAAAAGAGAACTCTCCTAATGCTTATGTTGTTGTGGCAACACCTGTAGGTAAACCTTTTAAACAGAATGATGCAAGAAGATTGGCTCAAAAAGAGCATATAGTTTTTGTATCTGGGCGTTATGAAGGTATAGATGAACGTTTTATAGAAGAGGCTGATGAACTCTTTTCTGTAGGTGATTTTATCTTAACGGGAGGCGAATTGCCCTCTTTGATGATGTGTGATGCAGTTGCTAGAAATGTAGATGGGGTGTTAGGGAATAGTGACTCTTTAAGTGTAGAGAGTTTTGAAAAATCTCTCCTTGAAGCCCCCTCTTTTTCAAAGCCAAAAGTCTATAATGGAATTGGTGTTCCCCAAGAGTTATTAAAGGGAAATCACGCTAAAATTTCAGACTTAAAAAATGCGATGGCTAAGTGTAAAACAAAATACTTTAGACCAGATATGCATAAAAGCTCAATGTGAGCAAATGAATTTCAAAGGTTAAATGATGAGAAATAAATATATTGAAAGTTTTGAACAAGCACAATTAGAGAATAAATCTATTCCTGAGTTTAGAGCAGGAGATACATTAAGAGTTGCTGTTACTATTAAAGAGGGCGATAAAACAAGAGTTCAAAACTTTGAGGGTGTATGTATAGCACTTAGAGGTCAAGGTACAGGTCGTACAATGATGATTAGAAGAATTGGTGCTAACTCTGTAGGTGTTGAGAGAATTTTCCCTATCTATTCTGAATCTATTGAGAGTATTGAGGTAGTTAGACGTGGTAGAGTTAGACGTGCTAAACTCTTCTATCTTAGAGCATTAAAAGGTAAAAAAGCTAGAATTAAAGAGCTTAGAAGAAAATAATTTATATCTATTTCTCAGGTTCTATTAAGAGGGGAAAATTCCTCTCTTCTCCTTCTCTATTCTATTCCTCTTTTTACTATTATCTGCTATAATTTTCTAATTATGATATAAGGATATCTTTTGGAGTTTTTAGAAAAAATTGCCCAACGTCTGCTACTTGTTTTTCAATTTATATTGGTCTTTCTATTTATTCTTTTTGAGGAGATTATCTGGGAAGGTATTGCTAAGCCCATATATGTAAAGATAGAGTCTCTTCATATTACTCAAAAAATTGAAACTAAAATTCAACATACTAATCGTTATCTTCTTTTGGTTATATTTTTAGTTCTACTGTTTGGTGTAGAGGGTGCTGGAATTTTAGCAGGAGCTTTTTTTGTGCAGGGAAAATTACTTTTTGGATTACTTCTCTATGTTGCTAAAATACCAATTGCTGCTTTTGTATTTTGGCTCTTTAAGGCTGCTAAGAGTAAACTTTTAAGTTTTGATTGGTTTAAGTGGGCGTATGAAAAACTTATGT
>JALSQJ010000174.1 GCA_026985495.1 Campylobacteraceae bacterium | reverse complement strand
CCAGTGAAGCGACAAAGTTCTATTAAACATAACTCTTCAATTACCGATAGGATTAAAGCAACACATCAAAGTGGAAGAGTCTCAAATGCCAATCGTGAGAAAGGTGTAAAGAATGCTTATATTGCTAAAGTAAAACGTGCCATGAATAATTGGGATGCTGTTGGAATGAAAGGGCAGTGGGTTACGGTTCATTTGACCATTTATAACAGTGGAAAGTTTAGATACACTACAACAGGGGTAAATGGTAGCATGAGAGAGAGTTTAAAACACTATTTAGATTTTTTGAATAGACGAGGTTTAGGCAGACATAATAAATCTACTCCATATTCAATTCAAGTTAGATTTAGAGCAAGATAAAATTTTAGCACAATTATAATACAATAACATGAGATAATTACAAATTAAAATTAAAAGGATAGTTATGAGATATGTACTGTTTTTCTTACTAACGTTGAATCTGTTTTCATTTGATGCAGTTTTAGATATTGAAAAAGATGTGGATGTAAAAGCGACATTGTCATTAATTGAGGATAGTGCGAGTGCAGGAAGTACAGTTAATCACTCAAAACTCTTTCAGATATTGCTTAATGACCTACAGATGAGTGGACACTTTATTGTTGATAAGCAGTTACGAAGGGCTAGTTTTGAAGACCCAATGGTACCAGTTGAGTTACATGACCGAGAGTATCTGCTTAAATATAAGTATGGACAATCTGGTACAACATTAAACATTAAGTTAGTGCGTGTTGCAGATGGTAGTGTAATGTATAGTAACAATTACTCTGTAAACTCTATGGAACGTTATCCATTTTTGTCTCACAATGCTATTGTAGAGGTAAATAGAGTTTTAGGTTTTGATGATATCTCTTGGATGCGACGCAACATTCTTTTTTCAAAATATACAGGTACAGGAAAAAGTGAAATATGGATAGCAGACTATACATTAAGTTTCTCATCAGTTATTGTTCGTGGAGGACTTAACCTTTTCCCAAAATGGGCAAATGGAAACCAGAGTGCTTTTTACTATACTTCCTATAATAACCTTATACCTACACTCTATGTTGTAGATATGAGCAGTGGCTCACGTAAAAAGGTGGTTTCATCACAAGGTATGTTAGTAGCTTCAGATGTAAGTAGTGATGGTAGTAAAATACTCTTAACTATGGCACCTAGTGGTCAACCAGATATTTATGAGTTTAATGTTTACAGTGGTTCAAAACAGCGTCTAACTACTTTCTCTGGAATTGATGTAAATGGTAAATATATTGGAGATGAGAGTAGAATTGCTTTTGTATCTAACAGAATTGGACGAGCAAATATCTACATTAAATCAATTGGTTCTAGTTCTGTCTCTCGTGTAGCACGTTATGGTGGCAATAACAGTTCGTGTGATGCATTTGGACAAAATTTACTCTATTCAGTTAAGGAGGGTGGCTCAACCAATATCTATTTAGGGTCAGTAAATAGCTCTTATGTTCGACCACTAACTTCTAATGGACGTAATAGTTTACCACGTTTTTCAAGAGATGGTAAAGTAATTTTATACATTAAGCAAAATGGTGGAAGGAATTCGATAGGTTATATGAATTTGGCTACAAAACAGAGTGCACTCTTCTCTATGAAAAGTGGAAAGATACAATCTATTGATTGGTAATACTATAATTTAAACAAAAGGAATAAGAATGAATAAAGAGACACTATTAGCTATGGCAACATTTACTTTAATAATGACAGGGTGTGCTCAAAAGAAGATTAATACTGTAGATACCAGTAGTTTAGCTCCAGCAGGAGGAGATACTGAGGTTTATCAAAATGTTGACCCTTATGGAGATGGAAATGGACAATATGGAAATGGAAAATACGGAAATGGACAATATGGAGAAGATAGTGGATATTATGGAAATAGTGGATTACAAAATATCTATTTTGGTATAGACCAATATAACATTACACCTGATATGTTGGGAGTAGTTTCTCATAATGCTACTCTTTTAAAATCAAAAGTCTCTTCTGGTCAAAAAATAAAAATAGAGGGGCATTGTGATGCATCTGGAACCGATGAGTATAACTATGCATTAGGTTTACGAAGAGCAAAAGCAGCAAAAGATGCACTTCAAGCAAATGGTATTAATGGTCGTAGTGTGACATTGGTAAGCATGGGCGAGAGTTCTCCAGAGTGTACTACAAGTACCTCTGCTGAGTGTTATGCTAAAAATAGAAGAGTTGAGTTTAAAGTAATTCAGTAAAAAAGATATTAGAGAGATTGTATATGTATTTAAATAAAAAAATTATGGTGACTCTTTTTGCAATAACGGCAATGTTATCTGCTTATGAGCCTTCGGTATATGGGGCAGGTGATATTGACAGTGCTTCTCCATATGGTTTGACTAAAACGGAACAGGCTGTTTTAGACAATAAAAAAACTATTCAGAGGCTCTTTAATAGATTAACAGAACAGCAACGAAAGATAGATGGTTTGACCAGTATTATTGAGGGGCAAAATAGAGATATATTGGAGTTACGAGAGCAGTTAGAGGCTCAAGCTAATGTTGCTTCAACTTCAACAAATGATAGCAATGAGACCTATTCACTTCTGCTTCAATTGAGTCAAACCGTAGATACTATTAACGCAACCTATGTAACTAAGGACGAGTTAAAAAAGGCATTAGCAGGAAGTAGATCAAGCCATTCAAATCTTGATTCTCCTATTGGGAGTAACTCTGCAGACAACTATAGAAAAGGTGTTCAACTATTTGGAAGAAGAAGTTATAGTGCAGCTAAGTCACATTTTGAACAGAGTTTAGAAGCCAACTACAAACCTGCTTCATCTAACTACTACTTAGGTGAAATAGCCTACTATACACATAACTATAAAGATGCTGTTGCATACTACAAGCAGAGTGCATCTCTATATGAAAATGCAAGTTATATGAGTGTACTCTATCTGCATACAGCTATATCTCTTGATAAAATAGGAGAAAAGAGTCAAGCAAAAGCATTTTATCAGTATGTAATTGATAACTATCCTAATACAAGGTCAGCATCTATTGCTAAAAAACGACTATAATTCTAATTATAAGTGTTAAATAAGGTTGCTACGCTATGATGTTGCAAAATTATAATTAGGAGATTCTATGACAATTACAGATAAAGATTGTGTTGTAGGTATTGAGTACGAAGTAAAAGAAGCAGGAACAACTGATGTTGTTGATAGTAATAAAGGTTCAGGACAACCTTTAGAGTTTATTATGGGTAGAGGTCAAATTATTCCAGGTCTTGAAAAAGCACTTTGTGGAATGAAAGCAGATGAGTCTGGTGATATGCTTATTCCAGCAGCTGATGCGTATGGTGATTACAATGCAGAAGCAGTACAAACACTACCTATTGAACAGTTTGAAGGTGTAGAGCTTAAAGAGGGTCTTACTCTTTATGGTCAAGGTGAAGATGGTCAAACTGTTCAAGTAACAGTTAAATCATTTACAGATAAAGAGGTAACTATTGATTTTAACCACCCATTAGCTGGTAAAGATTTAATGTTCTCTGTAACTGTACTTAGTGCAAGAGAAGCAACTGCTGATGAGATCTCTTCAGGTGTTGTTGGTGGTGTTGCTGAAGGTGGTTCTTGTGGTACAGGTTGTGGTTGTCACTAATCTCTAAATCATACTACTTCAAATTTTTTTAATTTGAAGTAGTTCTCATTTTTACTTTTCAATTTCATTTCTGATATAATCTCATTCATATTTCTATTTTTACAAGGATTTACCATTAAAGCATTTCAAAAATTCAATCTGCATCCCGATATTGTTAAAACCATTAGCTTTGAAAATGCTACAGCAATTCAGAACAAAGTAATACCTATTGCTCTGAAAGGTTTAGATATTATTGGTGCGTCTAAGTCTGGAACAGGAAAAACAGCCTCGTATGTTCTTCCTGTTTTAAATAAGTTGCAAAAAATTGTTAAAAGTGAAAATAAAGTTATTCGCTCCTTGGTTCTTGTGCCTACTATTGAACTTTGTGACCAAGTAACACGAAGCTTTATGGAGTTTGGAAAATATCTTGAGCTAAGAGTAGCAAAAGTGCAAGGTGGAACACCTAAAAGTATTCAGCTAGAACGTCTTAAAAAAGGAGCAGATATTGTAGTGGCTACACCTGGGAGACTTCAAGACTTTATTCGTGACAATAAAATTCATTTAGAGAATGTTACTACTATTGTACTTGATGAAGCTGATACTATGCTTGAGCTTGGTTTTAGAGATGATATTAGAGCAATTTTAGGTGAATGTTCTAAAGAGAGACAGATTATGATGTTTTCAGCCACTATCTCCCAAAATATTAAACGATTAGGAAAAGAGTTTTTACGTAAACCTGCTATTGTAGAGGTGAGTAACCGTAGAGATTTGGTAAATGTCATTACCCATAGAGCCTATAAAATTGATAAAAAGAGAAAAGATGAGTTGGTGGTTCAACTTGTGAATGATATGGGAATTAAACAGATGTTACTTTTTACCAATACTAAAGAGTCAGCAAATAGAGTTTTTGAGTATCTAAAGAGTAAAAAAATTCGTGTAGCCATTATTCATGGTGACCGAACACGTGGAGAACGAGCTAAGGCATTAAGTCTATTACGTGCTGAAAAGACACAAGTATTGGTAGCAACTGATATTGCAGCAAGAGGTGTTGATATTCAAGAGCTTCCTTTTGTATTAAACTATGATATTCCAGAAAAAACAGATGATTATACACATAGAGTAGGGAGAACAGGTCGAGCAAACCATAAAGGTGTAGTTATATCTCTGTTAACTATTCATGACTACAATCATTTCTCTCAAATAGAGAAAGATTTACGCATGAATGTTAAACGGGAAATCTATGATGGATTTGAGCTAACCGACAGACAACCACGACAAAAACGACCTGTCAAAAAGAGTCTTAGAGAGAAAAAAGGGTATATAGATTATGATAAAAGGCGTAAATTTACTTATGCTGAACAGAAGCGAAAAAGAGATGCAAAAAAAGTAGATAGAGATAGACGTAAAAAAGCTGAAGGGAAAAAGTAAAAAAAAGTTATAATAGATAAATTTAAAATGGAGCATTAAACTATGTATAAATTATTTTTCTATTTTTCTACACTTTTTTCACTATTATGGGCAGTTAATCTACATACTTGTACCGAATGTCATGGTGAAAAATTTGAAAAGTCTGCTATGGGCATATCTAAAATTGTAAAAGATTTACCAAAAGAGGAGTTAAAAAAAGCACTTATTGGTTACAAAGAGAACACTCATGGAGGTACTATGCAAAATATTATGAATCTACAAATTTCTAAATTTACTTATGATGAGATTGATGATATTGTTAATGAGATTTTTGATGACAATATTACCAATATATCAGAAGATAAAAATATTACAAGTAAGATTAGTGTAGATTTAACTAAGTGTGCCTCTTGTCATGGAGCAAACTTTGAAAAAACAGCTTTTGGTTTCTCTAGGATTGTTGCAAAAATGTCACAAGAGGAGATTAAAGCAGCTCTTTTAGGTTATGCAAGTGGTATCTATGGTGGAGAGAGAAGAGCCTTAATGATGAACCAAATAATCAATTATTCAAAAGAGGAGATAGAGGCAATTGCTAAAGAGATATTTAGTGAATATCATTATAAATAATTAGTATCCTCTTGGTTGTAGTACAACTATACCAAGAGGCTATTTTTAATTTATATTAGTATAAACAGCCTGAACATCTTCATCTTCTTCAAGTCGGTCAATGAGTACATCTACCTCTTCCATCTGCTCATCAGTAAGGTCAATAGGCATATTGGCAATGTATTGATGTTCACCTTTAGTAACTTCAATATTCATCTCTTCTAGTGCTTTAGACAAATCCCCAAATGCTGAAAATTCACCAAAAATTCTAATAATAGCTCTATCTTCGGCATTCTCTTGTGGTTCAACATCCTCTTCAATCTCTTCTAGCCCTGCATCAATGAGTTCAAGCTCCAACTCTTCAATATCCATTTCGTCTGTTTTGTAAAAGGTAAATACCGATTTTCTTGTAAACATAAAGTTTAAAGAACCAGCTGTAAGCATCTCAGCAGAGTTACGAGTGAGTGCTGCTTTTACATTGGCAACGGTTCGTGTTCCATTATCGGTAGCACAGTCAATAATGAACTGTGTTCCATAAGGTCCTTTTGCTTCATAGTGTAACTCTTTAATATCAGCAGCATCTTTACCTGTAGCACGTTTAATAGCAGCTTCAATATTATGTTTTGGCATATTTTGAGCTTTTGCAGTAAGGATTGCAGTACGAAGTCTAGGGTTCATGTCAGGGTCAGTACCTCCTGCTTTTGCTGCCATGGTAATGATTTTACCAAGTTTAGGGAATACTCTTGACATAGTCCCCCATCTCTTCATTTTTGCTGCTTTACGGTATTCAAACGCTCTACCCATTAAACTATCCTTTTGTGTTATAAAATATTGATGGAATTATAGCCTCTATTTGCTTATAAGCCTAATCAGCACATCGAACACAACGTACACTCTCTGGTCGTACCATAATACGTTCAATATTGATAGGCTCACCACAAACAATACATGTTCCAAAATCTTTATCATTAACATGTGACAAGGCATATTTTAAATTTTTTTCTCGTTGTTCCACCTTTTCTAATATTTGAGCATTGACTCGCACCTCATTCATCGCCTCTTCTCTTCCAATATCGTCTAAGATACAATCTGGAGTGATTGGTTTAGAGTTCTCTTTTAGCTCTTTAATCTCTTTTTTTACTATAAGTAGTTCATTTTGAATTTTGTTTTTAATATAATCTTTATCAATTGTTAACATAAATATCCTTTTTTGATTTTATTTTTATAAGTGTAACAGAAAATTAACTCAATCAAAAGTTTTAAAATGTAATATAGTTTTATGAACTTAAAAGATATTAAACTAACTAACCCCTATTTAGAGCTACCTAAACTATGTTATGAGAAAGTTAATCCATCACCATTAACAAAACCTTTTCTCATTCATGCAAATGATGAAGTGGCAAAGATGCTAAACATTGACATTAGTGACCATAATGAGTTAACGCAATTTGTCAATGGAGAGTTAAAATTGCAAGGAGCAGATAATTTTGCTATGTGCTATGCAGGTCATCAGTTTGGACACTATGTTCCAAGATTAGGAGATGGACGAGCCATTAATATTGGAACAGTAATTAATGAACATAATGAGCAGTACCATCTACAACTTAAAGGGGCAGGAGAGACACTATACTCTCGTTCTGGAGATGGTAGAGCTGTTTTACGTTCAAGTATTAGAGAGTATCTTATGAGTGAAGCTATGCATGGACTAGGTATTGAGACTACAAGAGCTTTAGCTATTATTGGTTCAGAGCATGGAGTCTATCGAGAAACATGGGAGAGAGGAGCAATTGTACTTAGAGTCTCTCCCTCATGGGTGCGTTTTGGAACTTTTGAGTATTTTGCTCATACAAAGAACTTTAAAGAGCTAGAGGCGTTGGCTGACTATGCTATCAATGAGAGTTATCCACATCTTAATGATGAGCCTAATAAGTATCTACACTTTTTTAGTGAAGTTATGGGAAAGACAGCACGACTTATGGCGAAGTGGCAGAGTGTAGGGTTTAACCATGGGGTGATGAATACCGATAATATGTCAATTCATGGATTAACTATTGACTATGGTCCTTATGCTTTTTTAGATGATTATGATATTAATTTTATCTGTAATCATACCGACCAAAATGGTCGTTATAGTTTTGGAAATCAACCACGTATTGGAGAGTGGAATTTAAGAGCGTTAATGTTGGCATTAGAGCCATTGGTAAAAAGAGAACAGTTAGAGAAGGTAATAAATAATTACGGACGACTCTATAGCCGATACTTTTTGTATCTTATGGGTAGAAAACTAGGATTTGATGAGGTGAGTGATAAAGATTTTAACTTAATGAAGCAACTATTTGGAGCATTAGAGTCACTTCATGTGGACTATACACTATTTTTTAGAACGTTAAGTCACTACACCTCTGAACGAAAAGAGCTATTGAGCCTCTGTCTGCTACATACTCCAATGAATGAGTGGTTAGATGAGTATGATATTCGTTTAAAAGAGAATAGAAGTAGCACCAAAGAGCGACATGAACGAATGTTAAAGATAAATCCTAAATATGTACTTAAAAACTATATGTTACAAGAGGCAATAGAGGATGCAGAGAATGGAGATTTTAAAAAGGTAGATGCACTATTTACCATTGCCCAAAACCCTTTTGCAGAGCATAAAGAGTTCGAGAGATGGGCAGGTAAAACAGATGATAAGTTTAAAAACTTGAAGTTGAGTTGCTCCTCTTAGATTCTATTTTGATGTGTGACATGGTCACACCTGCGATGCACTTCAACAGATATTAGAAGAAATCAAAAAGAGCATAAATTAGACAGCTTTTGTCGTTAAAATGTTATATAATAAATCATTCTAAAAATAGGGAAATTTTTTGAACTACCATAAAATAACAGTAAACATTAATACCACACATAAACCCTCCTACTTCACAGGCTCAATGATAAGAGGAGCTATGGGCTACGCCCTTAAAAAAGTAACCTGCATTAACCCTAGCTACAACTGTGAGGGCTGTTTTGCCTCCTCCTCTTGTCTTTATCATAAATTTTATGAAACGACTAATAGTTTCCATAAGTACCGTTTTGCAATAGAGCTTGGAAGTGGTAAGTTTGATTTTGGGCTTTTTCTCTTTGATGATGTTTGTGAGAGCTTAGCTTATGTTTTAAGTGCTTTAGAGAAAACCTTAAAAGAGAATGGACTCACCAAAGAGAACTATACTTTTTCAGATATGACAATAAGCGTTAATGAACAGCTGGTTTACAGCAATGGAGCATTCAGCTCATTAGACATTTCCCCCAAAACCTTTCAACTAGACAGCTTTTGTCCAAACATCAAAGTAAAATTACAAACACCACTTAGAATTAAAAAAGATAACAGATTTCTA
>JALSQJ010000173.1 GCA_026985495.1 Campylobacteraceae bacterium | reverse complement strand
TGGGCAAGTGAGATGAAGTTTATCAAAGATGGTAAAGATATTATAGACCCTCGTTTTGTAGTTAGACTTAAAGATTATTGGGGAGAAGAGAGCGAAGCTGTTGCAACGCCACGAAGCAGTGATGGACAACTGCTGTTCCTTATGGAGATGGTAAGCAAGATGAAACCAACCTCTTCAAGCCCATTAGGAAGCCGTATAGCTTCAGTTCACAATGGGAGTAGCCTTTTTACTGGTGATGCAGGTGGTGGAGAGAGCAATATTCGCCGTTTTATCATAGAAAACGATATGTTAGAAGCTATCATACAGCTACCAAACAATCTTTTTTACAATACAGGAATCACCACCTACATATGGATACTTTCAAACAACAAAGCCCAAGAGAGAAAAGGAAAAGTACAACTCATAGATGCAAGTGAGCTTTACAAAAAGTTACGAAAAAACCTAGGCGATAAAAACTGTGAGTTTACTCCAGAGCATATTACAGAAATAATAGAAAATTATCAAAATATGAACGAACAAGAAAAAGATGATAATCAAAAACTAGCCTCTAAACTCTTTAACAATAGTGATTTTGGTTACTACAAAGTAAACATAGAGCGACCAAAAAGGCTTAAATCACAACTAAAAGATGAACTCATCGAAAACTTGCGATATGATAAGTCGTTGATAGAACCTATGAAGTGGGCTTATGAAACATTTGGAGATGATGTTTACACAGACATAACAAAGTATGCAAAAGAGATACAAGCTTGGTGCGAAAAAGAGGAACTAAACCTCAAAGCAAAACAGAAAAAGTCCCTTACATCAAAAGAGTTATGGGCAAAACATAAAAAATACTTAGAAGTAGCAAATCTATTAAAAGAGAAAATCGGCAGTGATGTGTATGATGATTTTAATCTTTTCAAAGCAGAAGTAGATAAGACTTTAAAAGAGGAAAAAATCAAACTTAGTAGCACTGAGAAAAACCAAATCTTCAATGCTATTAGCTGGTATGATGAAACAGCCAAAAAAGTTATCAAAAAAGTCCATAAACTAAACGGTGATAAACTTGCAACGATTTTAGAGCATTTAGGGTGTGAAGTATCACAGCTAGATGACTTTGGTTATTTTAAAACAGATAAAAAAGATGAGTACATAGAATACGAAGTAGAGACCGATTTAAGAGATAGCGAAAACATACCACTAAACCAAAAGATACATGACTACTTTTTAAAAGAGGTAAAACCTCATGTGCAAGAAGCTTGGATAAACCTAGATAGTGTAAAAATCGGCTATGAGATAAGTTTTAACAAGTACTTTTACAGACATAAACCACTACGAAGCATAGAAGAGGTGACAAAAGATATAGTTGAGCTTGAAAAGCAGAGCGATGGTTTGATTAAAGAGATATTGGGCTTATAAGATGGAGATAATAAACAATGAATTAATTGAAAACTTAAAACTCCTCATCGCTTCATCAAGAGCAAAAGTTGTCCAATCTGTCAATACAATAATGGTACAAACCTATTGGAGTATTGGAAAAGTCATTGTTGAAGATGAACAAAAAGGAAAAAAGAGAGCTACTTATGGCAAAAAACAACTTGAACAAATCTCTCAAGAGCTAACAAAAGAGTTTGGAAAAGGTTTTGATGTTTCAAATTTACGAAATATGAGACGATTTTACATTGCTTTTCCAATTCAAGACTCAGTGAGTCCTAAATTGAGTTGGACACATTATCGTGTACTTATACGAATTGAAAATCAAAATGCTAGAGAGTGGTACATGAAAGAGAGCATTGAAAATAGTTGGAGTGTTCGAGCCTTGCAACGACAAATATCTAAACTATATTATGAGCGATTGCTCTCTAGCAAGGAGAAACTACCTGTAGTAGATGAAGCAAATGAACAGACTAAAAAGTTAGCAACAACTACCAAAGATTTTTTAAGAGACCCTTATATATTTGATTTTTTAAATCTTCCTCATGATACTTTAGTGGAATCAAATATAGAACAAGGGCTCATAGACAATCTTCAAAAATTTTTACTTGAACTGGGTCGTGGTTTTGCCTTTGTATCAAGACAAGAGAGACTGAGTGTAGAGGAGCAAGATTTTTATATAGATTTGGTTTTTTACAACTTTAAACTAAAATG
>JALSQJ010000172.1 GCA_026985495.1 Campylobacteraceae bacterium | reverse complement strand
GGTTTTAGATGCTTATGCTAAATTTGATAATGTTAGAGCTAAAAATATTCAAGAGATAATAGAAATAGACAAAGAGGTAAGAGCCTATGTCAAATAGAGTCTTAATTCTACATGGCTGGGGAGGTTCAGACTATCCACATTGGCAGAGTGAACTGGCATCTGAAATTGCAAAAGATTATGGAACAGTCTCCTTTCCACTTTTAGATAATTGTCACTTTCCTAGTAAAAATAGATGGGTAAAACAGGTTAAAGCTATCTTAGAGGAGTTCAAACCCAATATAGTAGTCTGTCACTCTTTAGCTAACACATTATGGTTTTGGTTATCTCAAGAGAATATAGCAGAGATAAATAAGCTAATCATGGTATCTCCCCCTAGTCTAAAAACAGAAGAGGAGACTATTAAAACTTTCTTTCCTTGCAAAATACCTAAAAAGATTTATGCAAAAGAGGTTCACTTAATTGTCTCTAACAATGACCCATGGATAGAGCTAGATGAAGCAGAAAATATAGCTAAAACTATTGATGCTAAATATACCGTTATAGAAAATGGTGGACATATTAATGCCGATAGTGGATATGGAAAATGGGAATTGATTGAAGAGTTGGTCCTATAGAGGAGAGAGAAAAAATGATACTAAGCATAGAAAGCAGTTGTGACGACAGCTCAATAGCGATAACAAAAATAGAAAATAAGCAATTAATCTTTTACAAAAAGATAAGCCAAGAGAGAGAACACGCCTGTTATGGTGGGGTTGTACCAGAACTCGCCTCACGTCTTCACGCCATTGATTTGCCCAATATTTTAGAGGAGTGTAAGCCCTATTTAAACGACTTAAAAGCCGTAGCCGTTACCAATCAACCTGGGCTTGGGGTGACGCTTTTAGAGGGGATTGCTATGGCTAAGAGCATTGCTGTCACTAAAGAGATTCCTCTTATTCCTGTGCATCATCTAAAGGGTCATATCTATTCACTTTTTATTGAGAAAGAGGAGATTTTACCCCTTTTGGTGCTACTTATCTCGGGTGGTCATACACAGATTATACGTGTGGAGAGTTTAGAGAAGATGACCATTTTGGCAACCTCCATTGACGACTCTGTGGGAGAGAGTTTTGACAAAACAGCCAAAATGATGGGGCTTGGCTACCCTGGTGGACCGATTATAGAACAGTTGGCACTAAAGGGCGATGAGAATAGATTTGATTTGCCTATTCCTTTGCGAAACTCTAAACTTATCGCCTTTTCACTCTCTGGACTTAAAAATGCTATTCGTCTAACCATCGAAAAATTAGGTGGAAGTGATGCGATGAGCGAACAAGATAGGTGTGATTTATCTGCCTCTTTTCAGAAGGCTGTGAAGTTGCATCTCATTCAAAAGAGCAAAAAGATATTTGAGCAAGAGAAGATTAAAGATTTTGCCATTGTGGGTGGAGCATCGGCAAATTTATACATTAGAGAAGCCTATGAAGCATTGTGTAAAAAGTTTGGTAAAAATCTTCATACTGCTCCTTTAGAGTTCTGTTCTGATAACGCAGCTATGATTGGTCGTTACGCTGTGGAAGCCTACAAAAAAGAGCTATTTGTAGATGCCTATGAGATAGATGTGGTACATACTAAGAAGCGACAGAGTGGTACCTTACTTTAAAGAGGTGCATTAAAATGCACCCTACAAATCTTCAATACTCTTTAGGTAGGGTGTCAATTTATTGCACCCCAAAAATTCTTAACACTTTCTAACCAAAATTACGCTAAAATAGACGCGATTATAATAACGATAAATTAATAAAATATATGGAGTTATCAATGGCAGAATATGGTGCTAGTAATATTAAAGTTCTTAAAGGCTTAGAGGCAGTTAGAAAACGACCTGGAATGTATATTGGGGATACCTCAACCAAAGGGCTTCACCACCTTATTTATGAAGTTGTTGACAACTCTATTGATGAAGCGATGGCAGGGTTTTGTGACACTATAAAAGTGACACTTACCAAAGAGGGTTCAGCAATTATAGAAGATAATGGTCGAGGTATTCCTGTTGGAATGCATCCAACTGAAAAGATTTCAGCAGCAACTGTTGTTTTAACTGTACTTCATGCAGGTGGAAAGTTCGATAAAGATACCTACAAAGTATCTGGTGGTCTTCATGGTGTTGGTGTCTCTGTTGTAAATGCTCTCTCAAAAAACTTGCACTTAACTGTCTTTAAAGATGGTTCTATTCATCAACAAAGCTTTAAAGAGGGTATCCCTCAAGAGCCATTAGAGATTACAGGAACTACCCGTAAAAAGGGTACAAAAATAGAGTTTTGGGCAGATGATACTATCTTTACAGAGAGTACAACCTTCCAAAAAGAGATTTTAATCAAGAGATTCAAAGAGTTAGCATACTTAAACCCAAAGATTAAAATTGATTTTAGAGATGAGCGTGATGGAACAAAAGAGCTGTTTCATTTTGAGGGTGGGATTAAGCAGTTTGTAGAAGATATGAACAGTAAAACACCACTATCTACAGCTCAATTTTTTCAAGGAAAAGCAGATGATATTGAGATTGATATCGCCTTAATGTATTGTGATGCTGACTCTGAAAAATCACTCTCATTTGTAAATAATATTAAAACAATTGAAGGTGGAACACATGAAGCAGGGTTTAGAGCAGGTTTGACTCGCTCTATCTCTAGCTATATATCTAAAAATGCAAATGCCAAAGAGAGAGGAGTTAAGATTACAGGAGAGGATTGTAAAGAGGGACTTATTGCCATTGTATCTGTGCGTGTTCCTGAACCTCAATTTGAGGGGCAGACAAAAGGGAAACTTGGTTCATCTTATGTTCGTCCATTAGTTCAAAAATTCTTCTCTGAACAGTTTAACAAATACCTAGAAGAGAACCCTATTGAAGCTAAAGCTATTATGGGTCAAATTTTATTAGCAGCAAGAGGTCGTGATGCTGCAAAACGTGCTAAAGATTTAGTAAAACGAAAAGACAATATGAGTATTGGAACACTCCCTGGAAAATTGGCTGATTGTCAAAGTAAAGACCCTGAACTCTCTGAAATCTACCTAGTGGAAGGGGACTCTGCTGGTGGGTCAGCAAAACAAGGACGAGATAGAGTTTTTCAAGCAATTTTACCTCTAAAAGGTAAGATTTTAAATGTTGAAAAAGCTCATTTAGAAAAAATCTTAAAATCAGACGAAATTAAAAATATGATTACAGCTCTTGGTTGTGGGATTGGTGATGAGTTTAACGAAGAGAAACTACGTTACCATAAAGTCATTATTATGACCGATGCCGATGTTGATGGTTCTCATATTCAGACACTTCTTATGACATTCTTCTATCGTTTCTTAAAACCAGTGATTGAAAAGGGTTACCTATATCTAGCACAACCACCTCTATACCGTTATAAAAAAGGTAAAAATGAGACTTACCTAAAAGATGACAAAGCACTTAATGACTTCTTAATTGAAAATGGAATTGGAGTTTTAGAGTCAGAGAGCATGGGGAAACAGGACTTAACTGAACTCTTTAAACTTGTAGCTTACTATAAAATGACCCTCTCTGAAATAGAGAAACGTTTTGCACTACCTGAAGTGGTTCGCTACATGATTGAGAACCCAGATATTATCTCTACCGACAATGCTACTTTGGCTAACAATTTAGAAAAATATATTGCAGAGCTTGGGTACAATATTTTAAATAAAACTATTAATGAAGAGATTATTCAATACTTTGTTCAGACCAATGATGGACTAGAAGAGTTAATTATAGATGATAACTTGTTTACAAGCCCTCACTACAATGAAGCAATTTATATGAACCAAAAAATTGTAGAACGAGTTACCGATGAGTTTAAAGATAAAGATCTTTTAGAACTTCTTGCTATGGTTGAAGCTAGTGCTAAAAAAGGTGCTTACATTCAGCGTTACAAAGGTTTAGGGGAGATGAACCCTGAACAACTTTGGGAGACTACAATGAACCCTGAAGATAGACGTTTACTCCAAGTTGTTATTGATGATGATGAGAGAGCATCAGATACATTTGTACTATTTATGGGAGATGAAGTTGAACCAAGAAGAGCTTATATTGAGACTCATGCTAAAGATGTTAAACATTTAGATATTTAAACAAAAAGGGTCGGCACAGAGGCACGACCCCTACAAATACTATAATTTATTATAAAACCAATTGGTCGCCTCTACAAATCCATCAACAGAACCACAATCAAACCTTTTCCCTTTAAATTTATAGGCAATAACCCTGCCTTGCTTTGCTTGTTCTAAAAGAGCATCGGTAATCTGTATCTCGCCACCTTTACCTGCTGGGGTCTCTCTTAAAATATCAAAAATATCAGGAGTTAAGATATAACGACCAATAATCGCTAAGTTGGTTGGTGCATCTTTAGGCTCTGGTTTCTCTACCATGTCCGATACTCTATAAGTATCATCTGTTCCATCTACAAGTTTTCCTGCGATTACACCATATTTACCTGTATCTTCCATTGGAACCTCTTCAATAGCCACTACAGAACATTGATACTTCTCAAAGACCTCTTTCATCTGCTCTAAAACACCCTCTTTATCATTGTGACATAAATCATCTGCTAAAACTACTGCAAATGGTTCATTACCAATAAGTGTCTCACCTGTAAGAATGGCATGACCAAGCCCTTTCATCTCTATCTGACGAGTATAAGAGAAGGTACACTTACTAATCAAAGAGCGTATCTCATCAAGCAAAACCTCTTTGCTTCCACCTTTAATCTGATGCTCAAGCTCATAAGATATATCAAAATGGTCTTCAATAGCACGTTTACCACGTCCACTAACGATTGCCATAGTAGTAATTCCTGCATCAACAGCCTCTTCTACACCATACTGAATTAGAGGTTTAGTTAAAATAGGCAACATCTCTTTAGGAGTTGCTTTAGTAGCAGGAAGGAAACGAGTTCCATAACCTGCAGCGGGGAATAGACATTTTTTAATCATTTTTTAACCTTTGTAGTAGTTTATTTTTTAAGATAATTTTACCTGCTTCAACTCCTGGTTGGTCGTAGCTATTAACATCTATCAACTCTCCAACTAATGAGGTTAACAGCTCATAGTAGTAGATGAGTTGACCTATACTAGATTCATCAACTCTTTTTATTATAATCTCATCAATAGGAATATCTCCATGAGCTAAAAGTGATTCAATAACAGAATTACTCTGCATGGTAATAAGGTCATGAAAGGTTAAACCATTAAGAGTATCTAATGACTCTAAATAGGGTAGATTAACCTTTGGAATGGTTAATTCATTTTGAAAATCATCAATCTTAATAAAAGTTATCGACTTATCTCGTGTACCTTCTGAAATGAGTTGTAGAAATGAGTGTTGGTCTTTTGGTCCAATGAGTCCAATAGGTGTAACTCCTACATGAAATGCTGAATGACGCTGTTTTTTACCTAAACTCTCACCCCAAAGTTGCACATACCACTCTGAAAAGTATCGTAAAGTTTCAGAGTAAGCAAATAGACAATTTATATTATAAGTTGTATGGTATTTAGCATAAAAGAGAGCTTTATTTAGTAGAGTCTCTTTTAGGTAGCCATCATTAAAGAAACTCTCTTTTACCTGTTTTGCACCTTTTAATAGAGCTTCGATATCAACTCCACAAAGAGACAGAGGAAGAAGTCCTACAATAGAAAGGACTGAAAAACGCCCTCCTAAATTGGCTGGTAGATAGAAGCATTTTGAACCAATTTCATTAGCAAACTTATCTAAATTTGACCCCTTATCCGTAATAAAGGTATAATTAGAGGAGTTACTATCTATAGCGTAAAGATATTTAAAAATAGAGATTGTCTCAACTGTTGTACCAGATTTTGAAACTACTAAAAAGTGTGATTTCTCTCCCTCTATTTTGTCCAATATCTCTTGAATATTAAGAGGGTCTGTCGTCTCAAAAAAATAGAGCTTTCTAGTTCTCTTTTTGATAGGTTTTAAAAACTCATAAATAGCTCTAGCACCCAAAGAGCTTCCTCCTATTCCTAATACTACAATATTTTCAATACTACTATCGAAACTACAACTATACTCTAAAATCTCATCAATATTTTGTGTAGGGAGATGATAGTAACCAATAGTCTCTAACTCACTCTCTATTGCATTAAATAGTCTTTTTTTCTCCTCTTCTTGATAATTATAATTTTGAAAATAGATTTTATTTCTCATAATTATCCTAACGATGATTTAGCTTTTAAAATTAGCCTATTAACTTCATCTTCATATAGTTTAGCCAATAACTTATCTATAGACTCAAACCGTGTCACCAACAGAGGAGTTGTATTACTTGCACGAACTAAGCCCCAACCCTTTTCAAAATTGATACGAACACCATCAACATCAATAATATTGACTATTGTTGGAAAGTCTATAGGAGGATTTTCCAAAAGCTCTTTTACTTTATCTATAAGCAAAAATTTCTCTTTATCGGTTGTCTCTACTTTTATCTCCTCTGTCGAAAATACTTGTGGTAAAGCATCAAGTTGGGCATCTAAGTCAATTCCATCTTGAAGCAGTTCCAACATACGAAGTGTTGCATAGATTGCATCATCATAACCAAAATAGCGATGCTTAAAGAAGATATGTCCACTCACCTCACATGCTAAATCTGCATTGGTCTCTCTCATCTTTACTTTTAAATTTGAGTGACCTGTTTTATACATAATGGCTCTAGCCCCACGACGCTCCAACTCATCGTACATCACTTGTGAACACTTTACCTCACCAATAACTGTTGGATTCTCCATTTTCATAGCATATAAAAGTGCCATCTGGTCGCCTTTAATATTATACTTATGTGTTAAAACAGCAATCCTATCTGCATCACCATCATAAGCAAAGGCAATATCACCACTTTTTTCTAAAAGAGCTTTAATATCTACCAAATTCTCTTCTACCGAAGGGTCTGGATGATGGTTAGGAAATGCTCCATCAGGTTCCATGTAGATACCCTCATAGTTTAGCTCCAAAGCATCAAATATATCTGTTATAACAGTATCTACTACACCATTACCACCATCTATTACTATCTTTTTATCAAAGCCTTTAAGGTGTGAAAAATGTTCAACCATATAGGCTATATACTGCTTTTTAGTATCTATCGCAATAGACTCCGTATTGTCAGGAATTTCCAACTTAGCATTGGCAATTATCTCATCACCCAAAGCATAAATCTCCTCACCAAAAAATGGAGATTTATCTAAGGTTATTTTAAAACCATTATACTCACTTGGATTATGTGACCCTGTAATCATCACAGAGGCTACAACCTGTTCTTCAACATTCAAAGGCTGAACATAATTAGAGAAGTAGTTTACAGGTGTTGCTACCATTCCCATGTCAAGCACACTACACCCTGCATGATTTAAGCCAGAAGCTAAATAATCACGTAAAATAGGCGAATGGGTTCGAGCATCATACCCAATACTTACTACCCCACCCAAAGCTTTAATCTTTTCTCCTAAAAAATAACCAATGAGTTTAACACTCTGTTCATTGAGTTCTTTATCAAAGATACCTCTTATGTCATATTCTCTAAAAATTGTTTCAGTTATCACTTTTATATTCCAATGCCTTCTCTATCCGTTTAATGGTCTCATCTCTACCCAAAATAGCCATAATCTCATCAAGTCCAGAACCTGTCATTGAGCCTAAAAGACTCACACGCAAAGGCATACCAATCTTTCCAAAGCCTATCTCTTTTTGTTCTACTACGGCTTCTATCACTTTATGATAATCTGCCACTTCATTCAGCTCTGCCTCTTTTAAAAGCATCATAAAGAGTGCTAATATTTCAGGAGTATCCTCTTTAAAGGCTTTTTTAAAGTTTTTAGCATTGTACTGGGTAGGTGCATTTAAAATTAGATTAATCTGTTCTGCCAACTCTACCAAAGTCTTACCACGCTCTTTAGTGGCATTTAAGATTAAATCTTTTTTACTATGTTCTTTAATATCTACGCCAAAATCAACTAGAAGCTCTGCTAATTCACTGTGAGGTTTATTTTTAATATAGTGAGCATTGAGCCAAAGCAATTTATCTAAGTTATAGTTAGAAGAACTTTTGTTAATATTTTTAGGGTCAAATAGCTCTATCATCTCTTCAATGCTAAATATCTCTTGGTCACCATGACTCCACCCTAAACGCACTAAAAAGTTTAAAAGTGCTTCAGGCAAATAACCCAATGTTTTATACTCCATTACATCAGTCGCCCCATCTCGTTTTGAGAGTTTTTTACCCTGCTCATTGTTTATCATTGCTACATGGTAGAAGTTTGGTACTTTAAACCCAAGTGCTTCATAGACCACTATCTGTTTGGGCGTATTATAAAGGTGGTCATCTCCACGAATAACATCTGTTAGCCCCATTAACGCATCATCAATGGCAACCACAAAATTGTAAGTAGGCACACCCCCTGCTCTAGCAATAACAAAATCATCTACTTCAGAGGCTGCAATGTT
The DNA here is from genome assembly GCA_026985495.1 of Campylobacteraceae bacterium. Lineage (GTDB taxonomy): Bacteria > Campylobacterota > Campylobacteria > Campylobacterales > Sulfurovaceae > UBA1140. The sequence continues at coordinate 629 of JALSQJ010000172.1, read as the reverse complement.
TATCTCACCTTTTACCCCATCTACAAAGCTAATTGTCCCTTCAGTTGGTGCTTTAATCCGAATAACAGGCTCAACCCCTTCAGGTGGCGTTCCTGTAAAGTCACGGTAACGACCATCATAACGTGTACGCTCCCCTTTTGCCATCTGCTCTTCACGAAGAGCCGTTAGCTCCTCTTTGGACATATAGCATTTATAGGCTTTTCCCTCTTTTAGAAGTTGTTCTACATATTGTGCATAAAGCTCAAAACGTTTCGACTGAAAAATAGCCTCACCATCGTACGACATTCCAACCCAATCAAAGGCTTTTAAAATGGCTGTTACTGCATCTTGAGAGTTACGAGCTAAATCGGTGTCTTCAATGCGTAGTAAAAATTGACCCTTATTTCTTTTAGCCCAAAGCCAAGAAAAAAGAGCTGTTCTAAGCCCTCCAATGTGTAAGTAGCCTGTTGGTGATGGTGCGAAACGTGTTGTTGTCATAAATAGATAACCTTAAAATAAATTCATTTGAAAATTATAACCAACTCTTTAATATCAGAGGCTTAAGCTATAACTTCATTTAAAATTATGCTATACTATTAAAAGTTTAACATTACATTATAGGATTCAAATTTTGATAATTTTAGGAGATA
>JALSQJ010000171.1 GCA_026985495.1 Campylobacteraceae bacterium | reverse complement strand
AATTAATAACTATAAAGAGGGTACTCAACTATTTTTAAAATGGATAGACCAATAAAACTAATAAAAAAAGTTCAAGTTTTATGCTATGATAATTCTATGAAAATAGAAGAGATAATAAAAGAAAATCAAGGTGGTACAGTTCTTTTTTTAGGACGTATTACCAACTTTACCCCCGATGAGTTAAGCAATTTTTTAGAAGCACAAGGTATGAGCTATAGTGACAAATATGTAGGTCAAGAGGTAGCCTTAACTGTTCTTAGTACAATGATGACACCTTTAGAAGAGGAAGTATCGTATGAGCTTTATGATGCAAAAATACCTGAAGTTCGATTGTCTCAATTTGAGGAGTTTTATACCAAACATATTAAACCCAATACCCTTATGATGTCCATTAAACTCTCAAATGACCAAGAGCGTCTTAAAAGACTTTTAAAAAATGAAGCGTTTAGTGATGAGGTCTATTTAAAGCTTTTTAAAATGTATGATTGGGGTGATGATGGTGTTTATGATAGTGATGATAATCGTGATGTAACTATTACATTTGTTAAACGTTATTTTAATCCAGATGGATTTAAAGACCCTGCTATGGTATATTCTCCAATAACCCTTTCAAATATTGCAAGAGATATTCAATCGACAGAGGTATTAGATGCTATGCTTACTATGCCAAACCATGAGATAAAGCAGAGTCGAAAAGATGATGTTAGACCTAAGAATTTACGTGAGATTATTGCCCTTAACCCCTATATATCTAATGAAACAATTCGTTATCTTTTAAGTTTTAATAGTGAACGCATTAATGGTTTCTTAGCATGTAATAACTCTATAGACAATAAGACTCAAGAGTATATATTTAAAAACTCAAATCTTTTAAGTAAACGGATGCTAACTCAAAATGAAAATTTAGATGATTCTATTTTTAAGGAGCTTCTTAAAGAGAGTAGTGAGATAGTGGAATCACTTTTAACTTTTCAAAAATTAACAGATAGCCGTTTAAATATGGTTTTAGATGCAGGTTTAAACTCTGAAATTTTAGCTTTTATGGGTGAAAATAAAAGTATTAAAGGGGTAACTTCTAAACTTTTAGAGTTAGATAACAGATTAGTAGATTTTAAATTAGCGTCAAATATCAACTTAACAACTAAAGAGTTAAATGGTTTACATAAGAAGTATGGAGATGAGATTAAAGAACAACTTATACTAAATCAAAATCTATCAATATCTCTATTGGAAAGATTTTATAACGATAAAGATAACTCAATTTTATACCTTTTAGCTAAAAATCCTACAACACCTAAATATATATTAGATGAGTTATGTAGTATGAATATTCATGAGATTAATCGTGGATTAGCAGTTAATCCATCTGTAAGTTTGGAGTATCTTCAACAGTTTGCACTTGATAGTGAACTTATTATGCTTATGTCCACAAATGAAAGATATTTAGACAGTGTAAATTCAGCACATTTAGGAATGAGAAGTGATGATAGATATTAATATTTGGGAGGCTAAGTTATGAAAGCAAAAGAGATAAAAAAGAGTTTAGATAGATTAATAGAGTCACAAATCCCCGTTTTTGTATGGGGTAGCCCTGGGATTGGTAAGTCATCAATTATTAAACAGATAGCCACAGATAGAGGGTTAGAGTTTGTAGATTTGCGTCTATCTCTACTTGACCCTACCGATTTAAAAGGTATTCCTTTTTTTGACAAAGATAATCATGAAGCAGTTTGGGCGAGTCCAAACTTTTTACCTAAAGAGCCAAATTCAAAAGGGGTTCTATTTTTAGATGAGATAAATACAGCTCCACCATCAGTCCAAGCCTCTGCATATCAGTTGGTACTTGACCGAAAAGTAGGGGATTATGAGTTGCCAAAGGGTTGGAGTATTGTCGCTGCTGGAAATAACGAGAGTGATAGAGGTGTTGTCTATAGAATGCCACCACCTTTGGCAAATCGTTTTGTCCATTTGAGTATGGAGGTTAGTTTTGAAGATTGGAAAGGTTGGGCATATAGCAGTGGAATAGATAGTTCAATTATCTCTTTTTTACATTATGACTCAACAAAGCTTTTCGATTTTGACCCCTCAAAAAATGAGAAATCTTTTCCTACACCACGCTCTTGGGAGTATGTTCATAAGATTTTATCGTCAGGTATTGAGCCGATGTT
>JALSQJ010000170.1 GCA_026985495.1 Campylobacteraceae bacterium | reverse complement strand
GGCTCTCCTTTGCTATCAAGAGTTATACCACAAGCTTTTAAAAACTCTTTTGGTGTAGTTCCTCCAATAGCATATATAGCACGGTCAAAGAGTTCAGATGTTCCATCACTATAGTTTACTTTAACTTTACCATGTTCACTATCTAATCCTTCAATATCTATATTGAGTTTAAGTTTTACTCTTCCATCTTTAGCATACTCTTTTATCATGTTTTGATTGGTAGGATTTGGTCTTCTTAAACTCTCTCTTCTATAGGTTAATGTAACACTATTGCTTTGGCTAAGTTCACAAGCATACTCTACAGCAGAGTCTCCACCACCTACAACTAATATCTTCTCTCCATTAGAACATTTATCTAAAGTGTAGTTTACTTGTGAGCGTATTGAGGCAGGAATTTTATAGTTAGGTTTGTTTGGTTTTCCCATACGACCAATACTGACTATAACATATTTAGATTGAAACTCACCATCTGATGTTGCAACAGTAAAGAGTTCATTATCTCTCTTAACCTTTAAAACTTCACAGTTAAATTTTGTATCAATAAGCTTATCATCTAAAAGTGTGTCAAAATAATCAAGCGTACTCTCTTTTGTGCCATCTGCAAACTCAATATTTCCTTCAAGCTCTACACTTTGTCCTTGCCAATCTTTATCGACACGTTTTTTATCTTTGTAAAACTTACGAATGGTATGAGAGTGGTTCTCTGTCTTTTCAATAAGAAGAACTCTTTTTACTCCTAGCTCTTTTGCTTCAACAACAGCACCAATTCCACCAGGTCCTCCACCAATAACAATAATATCATAAACATCTTGCATACTATTTCCTTTTTAACAATTAGATAAAGTATATATTAACGAATTTTAATTGTTTTTTAATAAAAAAGCGACATTTTTTGAGCTACCATGAGATAAATAGGCTCTTAATTCACTAGCTTTTAAAGAAAACTTCTCTCTATTATTCTCATAATACTCTTTGAGTAGATTATCAACCGTTACACTCTCTTGTAGTAACTCATTGTGTAGAGTAGTATTATTGTAGTGTTGAAGTATTATATTGGCTAAGCCAACATGAGTAATGTTAAGCAGTTTTGTACCAATGAAGTAGTCTATCTTTTTAGCAATAAATGCAAGGGTAAAAGGAGTTCCAATAAGAGCAGACTCTAGTGTAGCTGTTCCTGAACAGATAAATGCAAATTCTGATTGTGCTAATGCCTCATGGGTATCTCTATATACTCTAAACATAGAGATATCACCATAGAGTTGGGTTATCTTCTCATCTGAAAAACTACTAGGGATAATAAGCAGAGCTTTTTTATGAGAAAGTTTTTTACGTACCTCTTTAAAAATAGGAAGTAGTTTAGAGATTTCTCCTTTTCGACTACCTGGCATAAAGGCAATATAGTCTCTTTTATGGTTAGTTATTTTAATCTCATCTAAAAGAGGGTGACCAACATATTGAGCTTTTGTTTGGTAGTAGTCAACTTCAAAGGGTAAAATACCTAAAAGTTTGTCACAATAGAGTTCTAGCTTTTTAGAACGTTTTGGACGACTTGCCCATATTTGAGGTAGAATGTAGTAGATTATCTCTTTATCTGGATAGGCAATTTTTAGCTTTTTTGCCAAAGGCAAGTTAAATCCAGAAGAGTCCATAAGTAGAATCTTATCAGCATCTTTGGCAAGTTTAACCATCTCATCAGCTACTTTAAAGAACCAACGAAGTTTTTTAATAGCATCAACTAAACCCATAATTGCCATTTGTGAGACATCGTAAAGGGGATTTCCAAGTGATTTATCAAAAATACCCAAAAGTTCAATATCTTGGGTATGTTTTAGAACCTCTTTTAGGTGTAGATTAGAAGATGGTTCTAGTGCTGATACTAAGATTTTCACAGACTATCCAAGTTTTAGTCCAACTACAAAACCAGCTAATGCTCCAACACCTGTTTGAAAAGAGGTAATACGCTCTTTAACCGACGCTACTAAAAACTGAAAGTAGTCACTACCTTGTGCAATGCTCTGTTCAAGAACTTTATCATTAATGGTAAAGATACCTTGTGACTCCATAAAGAACATAGTAATAAGTGCAAAACCTAAAATAAATAGTACTGCTTTAAAGCTCTTTTTTACAAAAAAACCAACAGCCAAACCAATTGTAAAACTACTTCCTAACTCTAGGTAAGGTATAGGGTGAGAAGCAGAGGTTGCCGACTCTACATTGTCCAAAGGAATATCTCTATAGTAAGCACTTTGTCCCATTGTATCTGCATAACCAGACTTTTGCATTCCTCCACCAGTAGCTTGATGAGCTTGATTTAACTTTTCCATGTATTGTTGTTCATTCATGATTTTCCTTTTTTAAAATAATACTTTAATGTTGTGGACTAATTGTTTCCAATGAGTTGAGAACATAAGTCAAAGCGATTGTGTGTCATTAGGTGTACCTTAGGGTGCAGTTTGAGTATCTCATCAAAAATCCCCTTAGAGATAGCAAAACCAACCTCTTGCTCTCTCTTGGCTCCATCCATAGCAGCTAAGTCCATCTCTTCTATAATCCGTTTTGGAACCGTAATACCTGGAACTTTGTCAGATATAAAGTTTGCTGTTCTAGCACGAACCACAGGAAACTGCCCCAAAATAAGTTCAGCATCTTTAGCAGTTTCACGTACACTTTCATATTTGCACTCTTCAAATATCTCAATCAATCTTTTTGCATTCTCAATGTCATAAACAGGTTGAGTAATAATTCCCCTAGCTCCATAGTTGAGTTTTTTTAACATCTTCTTTTTTATTCGGCTCATATCTTTAGCATAAGCATTAGCTACTGCAAAAGGGTAGATAGGTTTTGGTTTTGGATTTAGCTCTTTATTTGAGTAGTCAAATCCATTGTTTAGTCTATATATAATGCTCAAAAGTAGAGTAGAGTCACGCTCTAATACCCCCTTAACCTCTGGTTGGTCAGAGAACTTAGCAGGGTCGCCTGTTAGTGCTAGGATACAGCGTAAATCAAAATCATTTGCACCTAAAAGAGTTGATTGTAAAGAGAGCTTATTTTTATCTCTCATACTCATGGTTGCAATAACAGGTTTTTTAAAAGCTTGTTGTACTTGAATAGCTGAGAGTACTCCAGACATTTTTAGTTTGGCAAGAGGATTATCGGTTACTGAAAAACCAGCTACCTTTTCATGAAGTTTAAGCTCTTTTATCTTCTCAATAGTAGGTTTAATAGAGGAGCCATGAGGAGGGGTTATCTCTATAGTTATAAAGGCTTTGTCACTGTGCAGTGTTTTACAAAATTGTTCAAACATATATTAAATTTATATCCTAAAGGTAAGTTGAGTCTTATTTTAGCAGATTTTTGCATAGATTTGTATGTTGCTTTTATAAATTACCAATTTAATTGGATAATTCGTTATAATTTCACAAATATTTTTTAAGGTTTTAAATGAAATTAGCAGTATTTGATTTTGATTCGACATTGATGGATGGCGAGACTATTGATTTTTTTGCAGATGAGCTAGGTTTTAAAGAGGAAGTTGTTAGTATTACTGAACGTGCAATGAGAGGTGAACTGGACTTTTATGCCTCTTTGGTAGAGCGTGTGGCTCTACTTAAAGGGTTGCCATACTCTAAAGTAGAGGAGATTTGTAAAAAGTTGCCCATGATGAATGGGGCTAAAGAGGTAGTAAGAGGTTTAAAAGAGAGAGGTTATACGGTAGTCTGTTTCTCTGGTGGTTTTAGGTCAGCTACTAAACCAGCTTGTGAGAAGTTGGGAATAGATGCAGACTTCTCTAACTTCTTACATGTAGAAGATGGCATTTTAACAGGTGCTGTTGGTGGAGAGATGATGTACTCTGATGCTAAGGGAGATATGATTGTTCGTTTACAAAATCTTTTAGGTATAACACGAAAAGAGACACTTGTTGTAGGAGATGGTGCAAACGATTTAAGTATGTTTGCTTATGCTGATAGACGAGTGGCTTTTTGTGGAAAACCGATTTTAAAAGAGGCTGCTACATACTGCGTAGAGGTGAAAGATTTGCGAGAGATTTTGAAAATAGTTTAAAAAATAGACTACTTTTTGCAAAAAAGTTACAAAATTTAAATAAAGATAAGAAAAATTTATAGAAAATAAATATAAATTAAATTAAATTAATATAGGATTATAGAGTATGGACATTATACAAGCGATTATTATTGGAATTATAGAGGGTTTTACAGAGTTTTTACCTATCTCATCTACAGGTCACATGATTGTAGCGAGTCAGTTTTTAGGTATAGAGCAGAGTGCAGTGGTAAAAGCCTATGAGGTTATTATTCAGTTTGCAGCAATTATGGCTGTGATGTTGCTCTATAAAGAGAAGATAAATCTAAAAGAGATTAACCTTTGGAGTAAGATTATTGCTGCTTTTTTCCCTCTTGCCATAATAGGTTTTCTACTAAAAGATTGGGTCAAAGAGATTTTTCAAGTAGAGACTGTGGCGTATATGTTCATTATAGGTGGAATCATCTTTATTATTGTGGAGTATTTTCATGATGATAGTAAAAAAGAGTCTCAAGATATTGAAGATGTGACATGGAAACAAGCTATGAGTATTGGGTTTGGACAAGTTCTCTCTTTAATTCCTGGAACAAGTCGAGCTGGTTCTACAATTATTGCTGGTATGCTCTCTGGAGTGAGTCGTAAAGCCTCTACAGAGTTCTCATTTCTACTGGCAATTCCCGTCATGATGGCTGTAAGTGGTTATGACCTTTTAAAGCACTATCAAGATTTTGTAGGTGCTGATTTGACCTCTTTTGTGGTTGGATTTTTAGTAGCATTTGTAGTGGCGTACATTACCATTAAAATGTTCATTGTTTTTTTGCAACGCTTTACATTTGTTGCATTTGGAATATACAGAATAGCTTTTGGAGTTGTTTTGTTGATGATAATATAATAAGGTATAAAATTGACATTTAATGAGTTTAAATTTCACAAAGACCTCCTAAAAGGGGTTAAAATAGCAGGTTTTAAAGAGCCTAGTCCTATTCAAGAGATGGTTATTCCTATTATTGAAAAGGGTGAAGATTTGGTGGCACAAGCTCACACAGGAACAGGAAAAACAGCAGCATTTGGTCTTCCAATGATGGATAAGATTGCTAAAAAAGAGATTGAGAGAGCGTTGGTAATTACCCCTACGCGTGAGTTAGCCACACAAGTGAGTGACGAGCTTTATCACCTTGGGCGTTTTTGTGGCATACGAACTATTACTGTTTATGGTGGGGTAGGGTATGGACGACAAATAGCCTTAATTAACAAAGGAGTTCAAGTTATTGTTGCTACTCCTGGACGACTTAAAGACCTTTATAAAAAAGGAAAAATTGACTCCTTTAATCCTGAAATTATTGTACTTGATGAAGCTGATGAGATGTTAGATATGGGTTTTTTAGAGGAGATAAAAGAGATATTTGAGTATATCCCTCAAAATAGACAGACACTTCTTTTTTCAGCAACGATACCTGAACCTATTAAAGAGTTGGCAAATGAGATTTTAACCAATCCTCAATTTGTCTCTGTAGTGGGAGAAGATGATAGTACAACCAATAATGTTATTGACCAATTTTATTATGTTTTAGAAGAGGCTCAACGAGATGAGGTGATTGTTCGACTTCTTGAGACAGAAAATGTAAATAAGTCAATTATCTTTTGTAGAATGAGACGAGAGGTTGACCGATTAGCAGAGCATCTTAAAGCATTAGGTTTTTTAGCAGAGGGACTGCATGGCGACTTAGAACAGATGGAGCGAGATCGTATTATTAAAGGGTATCGGCGTGGTGAGTCTAAAATTATGGTGGCAACCGATGTTGCATCACGAGGGTTAGATGTTAAAAATGTAACTCATGTTTTTAATTATCATATCCCTTTTGACCCACAATCGTATGTGCATAGAATAGGGCGAACAGGTAGAGCAGGTAAAGCTGGAAAAGCTATCACTTTAGTCTCAACAAATGAGTTTAGAGAGTTACAACGAATTCAAAAAGAGGTAGGAGCCCAGATGCAGTTGGCGACTATCGTTCTTGATGAGAATAGTGAAAACGATTTTAGAGACCTACAAACACTTGTAGAAGAGGTTGATATTACTCCTACTGCATTAGATTTTATTGACAGCATGGAGGATATGGATTATCATGAGTTTGTAGAGCGTGTGGTTACCTTGCTTTTGCAACAGAAACAATCATCAATTAATCAGTTAGGATTTGACCAAAATATGGTAACTAGTATGTTAAATAAGTATGAGAGTGAACAAAAAGTAGCACAAAAGGGTAAGCGTAAAAAAAAGAGAGACTAAATTAACTTTGTTCAAGTAAATTTAGCTTAAAATTAGCCTATCAAATTTACTATGAAGAGGTTTATATGGCTGGTGAAGTTAATAATGTCTTAGAAGCCTTGAAATTTATGGTGCTAGGAATGGGAGTTGTATTTCTTTTTTTATACATTCTTGTACTAGTGGTTGAGTTTCAAGCTAAATTAATTGCAAAATATTTTCCTGAAAATATTTCCAAAACACCTGCTACTCCAGCAGGAAGCACAACAGATGATGAGGAGCGAAGAGTCGCTGCTATTATTGGTGCTATAACAGAGTTCCGTAAAAATAAATCATAAAAATGAAGGTATAAGATGGCAAAAAAATATATTGATGTGATGGATACAACCTTTAGAGATGGATTCCAATCTGTCTTTGGTGGTCGTGTTCTCATGGAGGACTTTTTCCCAGCAGTAGAAGCAGCTAAAAAAGCAGGTATTAACCACTTTGAGTTTGGTGGAGGAGCTAGATTTCAGAGTCTCTTTTTCTACTTGCAAGAGAATGCATTTGATATGATGGATAAGTTTAGAGAGATTGTAGGACCAGAAGCAAACTTGCAAGTTCTCTCTCGTGGTATTAATACAGTAATGCTCGACACAGGTAGTCGTGAGATGATTGACCTTTTTGCAAAGATGTTTGCAAAACATGGTACAACAACCGTTAGAAACTTTGATGCACTTAATGATGTTAACAATTTAGCTTACAGTGCTTCATGTGTTAAAAAACATGGTATGAATCATGAAGCTGTTATTACAATGATGGATTTACCTCCAGGGTGTAAAGGTGCTCACGATGTAGCTTTTTATGAAAAAACACTACGTGGAATGTTAGATGCAGGGATTGAGTTTGACTCTCTATGTTTCAAAGATGCATCAGGTACTGCAAACCCAAATAAAGTTTACAAAACTATTTCAATGGCACGAAAACTTCTTGGTGAAGAGGTTCATTTAAGACTTCATACTCATGAGACAGCAGGTGTCTCTGTTGCTTCATACTTAGCAGCTCTTGAAGCAGGTGCAAATGGTATTGATATGGCAGCTTCTCCTGTAAGTGGGGGAACATCTCAACCAGATATTTTAACAATGTTACATGCAACTAAAGGGACAAATTATAACCTTGGAGATTTAGAGCTCTCTAAAATATTAAAATATGAAGAGCGTCTTCAAGAGTGTTTAGCAGAGTATATGATTCCACCAGAAGCGACTCAAGTCTCACCTCTTATTCCATTCTCTCCAATGCCAGGTGGTGCATTGACAGCAAATACCCAAATGATGAGAGATGATGACTCTTTAGATAAGTTTGATGAGGTTATTGCAGAGATGAAAGAGGTTGTAGAGCGTGGTGGTTATGGTACATCTGTAACACCTGTAAGTCAGTTCTATTGGCAACAAGCTTATGCAAATGTTATGTTTGGTAAATGGAAACAGATTGCTCCTGGTTATGGACGTATGGTGTTGGGTTACTTTGGTAATACACCAGTTGAGCCAGATGCAGAGATTGTTAAGTTGGCATCAGAGAAGTTAAAACTTGAGCCTACAACTGAAAATCCATTAGACCATGCAGATAAAGAGGTTACCAAATCAATTGCTTATTGGAAAAAAGTTCTTGAAGATGAAGAGCTAGAGACAAGTGAAGAGAATATCTTTATTGCAGCAGCATGTGATCAAAAAGGGATAGCGTTTTTAAAGGGTGAGAGTCCTTTAATGGTTAGAAAAGGTAAAAATAATAGAAATTGTGGAGAAGAAGAGATGAGTGGTAATTATACAGTAGTAGTAGATGGTAAACAATATAGTGTTCAGGTAGCAGAGGGTGATGGTGATATTCAAATTACACCATCAACAACAGCTACCACACCAGTGGCAACCCCAAGTGCAACTCCAGCTGTAGCAGGTGGAAAAGGTTCAATTGAGATTAACTCTCAAACTCCAGGAAACGTTTGGAAAATTTTAAAAGCTCCAGGAGACTCTGTAAATGAGGGTGAGCAGATTATGATTCTTGAAGCGATGAAGATGGAGATTGATATTGTTGCTGAAAAATCAGGTGTTATTAAATCTATTGAAGTTAATACAAATGATGCTGTAGTCGATGGACAGCTTCTTGCGACAATGGAGTAATCCATGAAGTTAAAACAACTAATAATTGCACTCTTTTTTGCACTATTTGCTTTGACAAATGTTGCACAAGCTGAGGAGCATGAAGGGGCAACATCTGCTCCACAAGAGGAGACAACTTCAGCACATAAGCCTTATGTCTCTAAGAGTCTATCTGAACTAGCAATAAGTTGGTGGGAGACTACAGGTATTAATGCTGTTGCAGATGTTCATGATGGAGAGACAACTTCAGACCCAAGAGGTGAAAAGTTTGAGAGAGAACTTACATGGTTTGAGTCCTCTCTTGGTCGTATTATTATGATTATGATAGTCTTTACTCTATTCTATTTAGCTATTGCTAAAGGGTTTGAACCACTACTTCTTATTCCCATAGCATTTGGTGGATTACTTGCCAATATCCCATTGGCACATATGGCTAGTGAAGAGGGGATGTTAGGTATTATTTACAATATGGGTATTGCCAATGAGTTCTTTCCTCTCTTAATCTTTATGGGTGTTGGGGCTATGACTGACTTTGGCCCACTATTGGCAAACCCTAAGACAGCACTTCTTGGTGGAGCTGCTCAATTTGGTATCTTTGGTTCACTTGTAGGTGCTGTAATGTTAGGTTTTGATTTACAGTCAGCTTCTGCTATTAGTATTATTGGGGGTGCAGATGGTCCAACCTCTATCTTTATTGCAAATAGATTAGCCCCTGATATGCTTGGAGCTATTGCTGTTGCAGCCTATTCATATATGGCACTTGTTCCTGTTATTCAACCTCCAATAATGAGAGCATTAACAACCAAAGAGGAGCGACAGATTGTAATGAAGAGAACACGCCAAGTACATAGATTAGAGAA
>JALSQJ010000169.1 GCA_026985495.1 Campylobacteraceae bacterium | reverse complement strand
AGACATAAATTTTTAAAATGGCTAAACCAAAAAGCATTCCCCACATAGCAGGAAGATGTAGTGCTTGATGAGAAACAATGGCAAAGAAAATAGTAAGACCAAAAAGTCCCATAATGATTTTTCCACCCTCCAAAATTTCAGCTGGTTTTTCATCGGCACTAAATGGTGGTGTTCCTTGTGGGATAAAACGGCTTAAGAGAAATGCTGTTACACCCCACCCTAAAAAAGCTGCAGGAAATAAAAATAGGAACTCTGCAAACTCTGCTTTTCCATCAACCCATACCATAAGAGTTGTAATGTCACCAAACGGAGACCAAGCTCCACCTGCATTAGCTGCTACAACTATATTTATGGCACTTGGTACAAGAAACTCTTTGTTATCTTTATCGATGGTAAGAAGTACAGTAGATAGAATAAGAGCTGTTGTTAAGTTATCTGCAATTGGAGAGATAAAGAATGCCAAAAGACCTGTTATCCAAAAAAGTTTACTGTAACTATATCCTTCTGATACAAGTCTATATCTAAGTGCATCAAAGACACCTCTATCTATCATAGCTTCAATATAGGTCATAGCGACAAATAAGAAGAAGAATATCCCTGAAATTTCAACAATTAGATGGTTAACTTCATGTTCAAGAATCTCTCCATCTAATCCATTTATAGAGAAATAAAATCCAATCAACATAAAAATAGCTGTACCTGCTAAAAGTGCTGGTTTTGCTTTATTAATTCTATATCTGTCTTCTGTAGCAATAAAGTAGTAACCTATAACAAAAATTGCTAAGGAGACCCATCCTACCCAAGTAGTAGCCAAGTGTAAATCGTGCATAGTTAACTCCAATTTAGAGAATTTTCTCTAATAATTTTAATTTGTTGTCATTATAGTATAACTCTGATGTTATTTAAACAACAGCAAAATGGCTTTTTAAAAATATCAGTGAATTAGCTCTTTGGTAACATAACTTTTTACTATAATTAACAGAAATATTAATTTTCAATATAATGTGTTCCTAAACTCTCTTTACGCTTTAATGCTGCTTCAACAATTGCCGATGCTGTATTAAGCCGTAACTCTAAGAGTCGTCCTATGTCTCGATTTTTCATATCAAAAATAGCATTTTTGGCTTCCAAAAGACCTTTTTTTGTTCGTATTATCCCCATATCATCCCACATAATTTTTCGTAAACGGCGTTTATAGATTTTATCTGCTTCATGATGAACTATATTGTTGTACTCTTTATCAAAACTTGGTATCGCTACCTCTACTCTCTCTTTAGCCAACATATGGTCAACAGCTCTTTTTGCAAATACTACTCCCTCTAACAGTGAATTAGATGCCAAACGATTAGCTCCATGAACACCTGTACTAGATGCTTCACCAATAACATAAAGCCCCTCTATACCCTCTACACAACCATCTGTATCACACTTAATTCCACCTACAGCGTAGTGAAATGCAGGAGAGATAGGCACTCTATCTTTTGGGAACTTATAGCCAATAGCCTCAAAAGTTCTTGTAATGTTAGGGAACCGTTTTGCAAACCACTCCTCTTCAAACATAGAAAAATCTAAATAGACCTCTTTTCCTGTTTTACGTTTATGTTTAAAAATAGCACGACTCACAATATCTCTACTTGCTAACTCTCCTCTTTCATCATAGTCAAACAGAAATCGTTTTCCATCTTCATCTACTATCCATGCACCTTCACCTCTTAAAGCTTCAGTTAATAGTAACTTTCGTGCAAAAGGTGTCTTAACAAATACTGTTGGGTGGAACTGCATCATCTCCATATTCTCTAACTCTATCCCTTTTTCAACACAAATTCCATGAATATCTGCCGATACTGTTCGTGAGTTAGTATTGTATTCATAAAGTGAACCTACTCCTCCAGAAGCAATAATAACATCATCTGCATAGATGGTTTCATGTTTATAATTGACCAATGCATTTACTCCAAAACAGCGACCATTTTCAATAAGTAAATCATAAACTAAGGTATTTCTTTGAAGTTTATGTCTATTTTGAGCCATCATAAAGTAGTGCATGTAACGCCCTGTTGCATCACCACCTGAATGAACAATTCGCTCTGTTGAGTGTGCAGCCTCTTTAGTATAAACAATATTCCCCTCTTCATCGGTGTCAAACTCCATACCCTTCTCAATAATATCTGCCGTAGTCTCCAAAGATGTCCTTGACATAATCTCAACTGCCTCTTCATTGTTATGGTAAGCACCAGCAACCATTGTATCTTCTACATGTAGTGGAATATCTGCTTCATTCAAGGCTGTTACCATTCCCCCTTGAGCATAAAAAGTGTTACACTCCCAAGGGATATCTTTACAAACAACCAAAACCTTTTTCTCTTTAGGAATATTCATCGCTGCATAGAGTCCTGCTATTCCTGCTCCAATTATTAATACATCATATTTTTTCATAATTTAATTATATTTAGTTTTTAGTTAAAGCATCTTATAAAAACTATTGCTTTTATAAAATCTTATTTTTAACATTATTTAACCTAATATAAAATTTTATTGCTAAAAGAGTATATCTATTGTATAAATGTGAAAAATTAATATATAAATCCATTAAATATATAAGCATCATTTAGTTACTATATATAAAGAATCAAACAAAAGAATGGAGATACGGAAATGGCATTTTTTGCAAAAGGGAAAAAGAGTAACAATAACAAAGATGTAGCTACAGTAACAACAACCACAACAGCTAAAAACACTACAGCTCCAACATCAGCTGCAACAGAGATTTCAAAAAATATTACCATTCAAGGTAATATTTCAGGAACAGACAGTGTTAAAATAGAGGGAAAACTGATTGGAAATATTGAAGTTAATAATGTAACTATTGGGAAAAATGGTTTAGTAACAGGTTCTATTATTGCACAAAAAGTTACCAACTCTGGGCGTGTAGAGGGTGACATTACTTGTAATGACCTCAATATTATGCAGACAGGATATGCAACCAATAAAATTCATGCTAATGTTGTTATTTTAAGTGGTGAAATTTTAGGTGAAATTTTAGCAGAGACATCAATAAATATTACTCCTACAGGTAAGATTCAAACTACCTCATTAAGAAGTAAACGTATTACTGTTAATGGAACGATTGAGGGTAAACTCTCTGCTTCTGAACTTCTTGAAGTAGGCTCAAATGGTTTAGTTAATGGTGAAATTTCTGTTAAAAATATTAAAACTGATGAGGGTGGTCGAGTTATTGGCTCAATGGCGATGTATGTAGAGCCAACAACCAATACTATTCAACAGAAACAGCCCGAAGTCATTGAAGCTACCATAGAAGAAAAATAGTAGAGATTTACTTCTCATTTTTCACCTCTTTGGGTACTTTCTCTACCCAATAGGGGTTTGCTTTATAACCACACCCTACTAACAACATACAGCAAACTGATGTTATAATTATTTTATGAAACAGGCTTATACTATTCTTTCTCATCTTCAATCTCTTCCTCAGTTTAAATTACTTAAGAGTCACTACTGCTACAGAAAATTTATCTCTCTTTTAAATCCAAGATTTCAAAAAGCAATAGCTTTTGTCTATATTCGTGACGATACCCTATTTGTAGCACTCTCTCATCCTGGTTTTAAGATGGAGATGGGCTACAACAAAGAGCTTCTTTTAACTCTGCTAGACATTTTAGCTAAACAAGATGAGAAGTGTCAACAGCTCAAAGCAACAAAGGTAGTTCTATTTAACTCTAAACAACTCTCTACTCTTAACAATAAAAAACTCTATGAGTCTGTTCCTCACTACCATGAGATGGCATTAGGTGAGTTTACCATTGAGAGTGAAGACAAAGAGCTACTAGAAGCATTCTCTAATATTAAAAAATCTATTAAGAAAAATCTATAGATGTTAACTACCATTCAAAACTTACCCAACAGTGCTGGTGTCTATCAATATTTTGATAAAAATGAGAGATTACTCTATGTAGGAAAAGCTAAAAATCTAAAAAATAGAGTCAAAAGCTACTGGAGATTTACCCCAGAGTTACACCCCAATCCTAACCAAAGTTTACGAATTTTAAGAATGTTAGAACAGGTTGTAAAACTAGAGTATATTGTAGTAGAGAGTGAATCCGATGCTCTTATTTTAGAGAACTCTCTTATTAAACAGCTTAACCCTAAATATAATGTTCTACTAAGAGATGACAAAACCTACCCCTACATCTACATTGATGAGTCACAAGATTTTCCTCGTTTTGAGATAACTAGAAAAGTGATAAAAGGTAAAAATATCTCCTACTATGGACCCTTTCCAAATGGAGGAAAAGTCCTCTTAGATACTCTCTATGAACTCTTTCCTTTGGTACAGAAAAAATCGTGTCTAAGAGAGGGGAAAGCGTGTCTTTTCTACCAAATAGATAAATGTCTAGCCCCTTGTGAAGCCAAAGTTACCAAAAAGGAGTATCAAGAGATTGTGCTAGAGGTTAAAAGAGCCATCTCTAAACGCTCTACTCTTATAGAGAAGCTCAATAACAAGATGATGGATTATGCAACAAATAGACGCTATGAAGAGGCAGCTACACTGCGTGACAATATTAGGAGCATCGAAGCTCTAACTATAAGCTCCAATATTGACCTTGCAAATAGTGACAATTTAGATATATTTGCTATTGTTGATGGAGTCTCTAAGGGAGTTATTGTAAAGCTTTTTATGCGTCAAGGAAAGGTTATCTCCTCTTCACTATCTAACTTTAGAAGCTCTAATAATTTTGATGAAAATGAAGCCTATAAACAGGCTCTTTTAGAGTTCTATAATCAAGATACTCCACAAATTTCAAAAACTATTTTAGTGGCTCATGAGTTTGAAGATAGAGAGAAGATAGCCTCTCTTTTATCAGAAAGATTTAGTAAAAAAATAGAGATTTTATACCCACAAAAAGGTAGTAAAAGACGATTGATAGAACTTGCTATTACCAATGCTAAAGAGAGTCTAAAAAGAGAGTCTAAAAAAGAGGAGATTGAGCCTAAAATAGCTGAACTTTTTGAGCTTACTACTACACCTTATAGAGTTGAGTCTTTTGACAACTCTCATATGATGGGAGTTGCAACTGTAGGAGCAATGGTGGTTTGGAGTGAGGGGCAATGGTCTAAAAAAGATTATCGTAGATATGCTCTTGAGGCAAAAGATGAGTATGGACAGATGAGAGAGATGCTAACTAAACGTATTGAGAGTTTTAAGAAAAACTCTCCACCTGATTTATGGGTTATTGATGGTGGTGAGACACTAAGAAGACTCGCTATATCACTACTTAAAGATGCAAAAATAGATTTAGATGTCATTGCCATAGCTAAAGAGAAATTAGATGCAAAAGCACATCGTGCAAAGGGTGCAGCTAAAGATATTATATATACAAAAGAGTCTGTTTTTGAGCTAAAAACAACCGATAAAAGACTCCAATGGGTACAACGATTACGTGATGAAGCACACCGTTTTGCCATAACCTATCATCAAAACAAAAAACGTAAAGAGGACAGACAAAACTCTCTATTACAGAAAAAAGGTATCGGTCCAGCCACCATTAAGAAACTCCTAAACTACTTTGGTACATTTAGTTCCATTGAAGAGGCTTCATTTAAAGAGATTTCAGTGGCATCTTCTGAAAAAATTGCTAAAATTCTAAAAACATAAACTGTTAAATATAAATAAATATAGATATAACAAAACACTTACTATTGTTTATTGCAAGTTATAACTTATTTAAATATTTTAATTTTAGCAAACAATAATATTTTAAATATATTCTTAGTTTTTTTGTAATAGAGTTATTTATTAGTTTAAAACTAAATATATCAAAGGAGTTATGTGCATCATCCAATCCCATTAGATGTTGAATATACATTTACAGAAAATTTAATATATGAAATTGATTTAAATGGCATAATTACTTATGCTAACCAGAACTTCTGTGAAGTAGTTGGATATAGAAGAGAGGAACTTATTGGTAAGAATCATTCAATTTTTAAACACCCTGATGTTCCAGATGATTTATATAACGACCTATGGTCAACAAAAAAACGGTTAAAACAGTGGTTTAGTACTCTAAAAAATATGCGTCGTGACGGCATGTACTTTTGGTCAGATATTCACTGTACTGTTAAATATGACAACAATTCAGAGATAGATGGTTTTATAGTTGTTCATAAACCAACCTCTAAATTAAACGTCGAAGAAGAGACAGAGCGATATGCTCAATATAATATATAATTAAAAAGTGAGGCAATAAATGTATTACGGATATAATGATAACCAAGAACTCATATTAGCAGATGGAGAGTTTATAGAACTTTTAGGGTTTAACTCATTTAAAGAACTTAGCGACTCAAATATTATCAATAATGTAGAATTAGAAGATAAAAAAGTAGTTATTCAACAAAAGAATCAGATAATTAATGCTAAGTTTCTACAGCATGAACTATATCAACAAGAGGGTAAACTCTATTTAGTTGAACTACAAGATATAGAGATAGATGAGAGAGAAGTATCTTCTACTCTAAAACCACTAAAAACATATCAACCAATCTATTTAGATGTTAATAAAATTTCAAAAGAGATTGGATTAACTGTTAGTGACTATAAACTCTATCTTGACAGCTTTATAGACCAATCTATTATTGATGAAAAACGTCTATTAGAGGGTAATGATAAAGCTATTAAGAATCTCTCTAATCTTGCATTAACACTAAAAATACCACATATAAATATATTACTTTTAAAAATTCAAAAACTTTCACATCGTGAGCGTATGCCACTTATTGACCAATACTACACCAAATTGGCTCTATTGACATTAGAAAAACCAGAAGATTATGAAGAGGATTTACCAGACAATATCTTAGAAGAAGAGAATAAAAAAGTAGAAAAACAAGAAGAGATTTTAAATGCTCGTTTCTCTGATCTGCTCAAAAATATTGAACCTGAAGAGGAGTTAAAAGAGGAGTTTTTCTTAAATGAAGAAGAGAAACCATTAGAAAAAAAGAGCAAAATAGTTCCAAGTAATAATATTTTAGAGAAACAGTTAAAGTCAAGTAGTGAAGTTAAAGAGATTTCGTTAGATAATATTACACCGTTACCTATCTCATACAGTCCACAAACAGCAGCAGATGAACTTAACCTACCTGTCGTACTAATAGAAGAGTTTGTTGATGATTTTATTGAACAAGCACATCACGACAAAGACCACCTTTTAGCCTCTTACTACCAAAAAGATATGGACAATATTCATGAACTAGGACACAAACTTAAAGGTGCTGCAAGTAACCTACGTATTGATGAACTTGCAGATATTTTAGAGGAGATTCAATTTTGTAAAGATCACTCAAAACTTGAAGAGTTATTTATTAAGTATTGGGGTCATTTCCTTTCACTAGAAGACTACATGCAACAACTTAAACGAGCATAAAGGAGGAACTATAGTGCAACTACATAATAAACTTAAAGTGGTTACTCTTGTACCCCTATTTTTACTCACAGTTATAGTAACTTATATTATCTTAAATAGCTTTGGTTACATCGATTTTACATTAGAACAACCAACAATACTCTATATATCTTATGCACTTATTGGCTTAATTTTACTTCTTAGCTTAATAGGATATTTAGTAGAAAAAGAGTTAATAACCAATACTAAAAACTTAGAAGATATTCTTAAAAACTCTATTATTGACTCTGAAGATGTTTATGATGATGCAGGTATTAACCTATATCATGACATAGACTTAAATAGTAAAGAGGGAATGAAAAATGCTTTTACTATTATTGAGACTCTGATTGAAAATGCAAAATCAGACAAAATAGAAGCATTAGAGGCTAATGCTTCAAAGTCTCTATTTTTAGCCAATATGTCTCATGAAATCCGTACACCACTCAATGGAATTGTAGGTTTTACAGAGCTTTTAAAGAGTACGGATTTAAATAATGAACAAAAAGAGTTTGTTAATATTATAGAGAAGAGTTCTGAAAACCTATTAAGCATTATCAACAATATTTTAGACCTCTCAAAAATAGAGAGCAATAAAACAGAATTAGATATGATTATATTTGACCCCATTGTTGAGTTTGAAAGTGCAGTTGAAACCTATGGAATGAGAGCATCTGAAAAGAGTATTAAACTTGATTTCTATCTTGACCCAACTATCAATAAAAAATTACTTGGAGATGCTGTAAAAATCAAAGAGGTACTAATTAACCTTTTAAGCAATGCTATTAAGTTTACAGACTTCGGAGGTAAAATTCAAGTTGAGATTAGAAAAGTCTCTACCATTGATAACCAAACAGAGATTTCATTTTCTATACAAGATAATGGTGTAGGTATGACCAAAGAGCAACAACTTAATGTGTTTGCTGCCTTTACACAAGCTGATGTCTCTATTACACGTAAATATGGAGGAACAGGGCTAGGACTTACTATCTCAACTAAATTTTTAGAGTTAATGAATTCAGAGCTAAAACTAGAGAGTCAAAAAGAGAAGGGAACACGCTTTTACTTCAACATTCTTTTTGAAGAGGTTCTTGAGAGTACAGAGTTGGCAAATACTCCTAAGTTTAATAATGTAAATATTGCTAAATTTGACTATGAACTACCTGTACAGCAAGATATATACCTCTGTGAATATTTAAACCATTACAATATTGAGATTACTCCTTTTAGCACAGCCTCTGACCTAAAAAAGTGTAATGAAAATAACAATATAAAAAGTATTTGGATTGATGTAGATAATAGCGATGATACTCTCTTAAATACAATTTATAAAATCAACTCACATAAAGTAGTTTTAATTTCAAGTTTTGAAAACCGTGATAGATTAGAGAACTTAGGTATCAATGTAGCAAAAATTCTCTACAAACCTATTACACCTACCAAAATAGTACAAGGTCTAAATGCAGTTGCACAAATAGATTTTAAACCAGAAGTTAAGAGCTCTTCTGATTCTATTTCCCCCTTTAAAAATATTCAATTTAATGGTCATGTTCTTGTAGCAGAAGACAACTTTATTAACCAGAAACTTATAAAGCAGATTTTACTACGTTATGGTGTTACTGTTGAGTTAGCAAACAATGGACTCGAAGCATTTGAGAAACGTAAAAAGGAGAAGTATGACCTAATCTTTATGGATATTCAAATGCCTGTTATGGATGGTGTTGAAGCGACACATGAGATTATAAACTATGAGGTTGAAGAGGAGTTACAACACGTACCAATTATTGCATTAACTGCTAATGCACTTAATGGAGATAGAGAGAGATTTATTAATGACGGATTAGATGAATATATTGCTAAACCTATTGAGACAAATGAACTACTCTACGTTTTAAAAC
>JALSQJ010000168.1 GCA_026985495.1 Campylobacteraceae bacterium | reverse complement strand
CAATGTCAAAGAGTATCAATAGTGATAGAAAAGGTTACTATAAAGCACTTGAACAGACTACTGGCTATATGCAAAAAGATAGGCTTATTGATATTACTATGTGGCATGAGTGGTTTTTAAATACGCTTTATAAATCAATTACAGAAGCCATAGCATCTCTTGGGTATGTTGTACAAAAAGCCAAGTTTTGGGATGCACATAGAAATGACAAGCTAAATGCTAGGCAAACAAAAGTACTTAATATGATTTTAGACAAGGGCATTGAAAATTTTGAGGGTGGCTTAACGACTAAAAAATATATGAAGATGTCAAAAACTACTTCTGCAACTGCTTCAAGAGATATGAAGGAGATGGTGTTATTTGCTTGCATTAAAAAAGTAGAAGGAACCAGCGGTAGGAATGTTTGCTATGATGTGCTAATATAATAAAAAAAGCATATGAACTTAGAAAGAAAAGGCTATTTTGACCAAGCTCATTTTAACAGAGATTTTAAAAAACTTACAGGTCTTACACCTAGTTCAAAACTTATGTCTATTTTGTACAATACATAAGTAAATCATATCGGTTATAATCTGTGTATCAAAATTTAAAGGATAAAAAATGAAATATGGATACACAATTATATATGTTGAAGATGTACCAAAAACACTAGAGTTTTATGAAAAAGCTTTTGGCTTTGAGCGTGGAATGGTCTATGAAGAAAATGGTGTAATAGACTATGCAGAATTAAAGTCAGGTGAGACTACCATCGGATTTGCCTCTTATAGTTTAGGAGAGATGAACTTTCAAGGCAAATATGAAAAGATATCAAGAGAAGGAAACCCTCTAGGTTTAGAATTGGTCTTTGTAGATGAAGATGTAGCAAGAGCAACTACACACGCTGTGAAAAATGGGGCAGAGCTTATAGCCCAACCCGTAGAAAAACCTTGGGGTCAAACGGTAAGTTATGTACGTGCTTTAGAAGGCACAACAATATCAATTTGTTCGCCTATGGGTACGGCATAGAGTGTAACTACAGAAGGAAAGAAATGAAGTTAGAAAAACTAAAAATCATGGAAGAACACTTCTTTGAGACTTATCCCAAAGGTTTTGAAGATGAATATTTTGTGCCTATGTTAAAGCGTCATAACGTAGCAAAACTTTCAGCTTTTACGCAAGAGGTTTTTTCCAAAGAGAAGTTTTCTTACCCAGAGCAGATAGTAGAAAACATGACAAAAGTCGTCTCTAAATCTTCTATGGTTTCCTTGTTTGAAAAGCCTAGATTTAGAGATGCTATGCTTGCTATGAGTTTAGAGAAAAAAGATATGCTTAGCATAGGGCTAGAAGAGATGTTACATGGAAGTTTTAAAAAAGGTTTTAACATCATGCTGGACATACTCGTAGAAGAAAAACAAGCTAAATGGTCTTTAATCTCTGTAATACCTTATTACTTTTCTCCTAAAAAACATTTTTTTATTAAGCCAACTACTACTAAAAATATACTCAAGTATTTTGAAGTAGAAGAGATAGTTTACAAACCTAGACCTTCATATGAGTTTTATCGTGACTATACAAAAATGCTTAAAACATTTAAAAAAGAGGTCAATAAAAATCTGGGTGATAACAATGCTAAGTTCACGGGATTTTTGATGATGGGTATGGAAGCAACCTCATAGGCGTAATGGGTAAATGCGATTGCCATATTGATACACTATCCCCGCATTATAAGGTCTAATGGGGCTTGAAAATAGGTGTGAGGTTTTATTTTTTGAAAAATATGTTTAAAGAACTGGAGCGTAATGTGTTCTCTCGTTAGGTATAATATCAGATATTATCCACTCAAAGGACTGCTATGACACAAATACAATTTACACCAAGAGAAAAAGAGTTACTCGTTCACAAGTTAAAAGAGTATTTTAATAACGAACTTGACTGTGAGATAGGGCAGTTTGATGCGGAGTTTCTTTTGGAATTTGTTTCTAAAGAGATAGGGGTGTACCACTATAACAAAGGTTTGCAGGATGCCCAAGACATTTTTAAACAAAAGGTAGAGTCTGTCACTGATGCCATTTATGAGATAGAGATACCTACTGAGTTTTCAGGACGTTAAGTATGGCAAGCACTCAAAAAGAAAAGTTTTCTCTTAAAGATGAACTGTTTAACTCACAAAAGGTTGAGAAAATAGCCTTTGAAATAAAAGAGGTGTATCCTACTTTTGAAGTTAGTCAATTTACCAAAGAGACATTAGTTAAATTCCCTAAATTAGAACTCAAAGAACGCATCT
>JALSQJ010000167.1 GCA_026985495.1 Campylobacteraceae bacterium | reverse complement strand
GCACCTGAAAAGGCAAAAAGTCCTGTGTATAGAATTGGTTTTGCAACCTCTCCTGCTGATAAGCCAATACCAATAAGTGCAACCGATATTGCATCTGTTAGGGTTGATTTAGTGATATTCATTCTTAATACTCCAATATCTTTTCTTTTAGTTTGTCAACAGAGTGGATAGCATCATCATAGTCAGAAAAGCCCCAATTTATCATAATATAATCTATTTTAAGGCTATTAGCTGCCATAAGGTCACGTTCACTATCTCCTATAAATAGAGCCTCTGAACTTTTACAGTTGGTATCTTTTAAATTCTTCTCTAACATATCTGGTGCAGGTTTTCCTCTACCTACATCATCATAACAAGCAATAGATGAGAAGTAATCAACAATATTTAAGTGACTAAGAGACTCTAGTGTAGAGCCACGATAAGCATTAGTAGCAACTGCAAGTTTATAGCCTCTCTCTTTTAGCTCCTCTAGTAGCTCTTTTATATCATCATAGAGTTGTAGCTCTTTGGCATGATTATCTGTGTAGTACTCTGAAAACCATGCCTCTTGTTTTTCATCAAACTCCTCTGTCTCATAAAAAAAGAGAGCAGGATTGAGTTCTGGGTCATTTACTTTTGTTAAGATTAGTTCTCTATCTAAAGGAGGTAGATTTAGTTTTTTACGAACATAGTTAATGGCATTAACTATTGTAATTGAGCTATCAACTAAGGTTCCATCCATATCAAAAATTATAAGTTTTTTATTACTGTTACTCATTAGTTTAATTCCCCTATTGGTTCTGCAAAGCTTACCTTTTGATTAATGGCAAGTTGGGGGCTAAATACCCCTTTTTGAGAAAAGAGAAGAATAGTAGAACCCATCTCAAACCAACCAAAAAGTTCACCTTTTTCTAAAACTATATCTTGGTACTCATAGTGTCTTGGCTCTCTAATCTCTGAATTGGTATTGATGCTATTTTCAAAGGTAATAACCATTTTACCAACATTTAATGCACCTACAAGTACCATAATAAAGATATTCCCTCTCATATCTTGGCATTCAACAATAACACGTTCATTCTCTATAAAAAGATTTTTTTTATTTCTTAGAAGAGGGAAGTTCACAGGGTAGAGTTTTCCTGGAATGTGAGTTAAAGAGTTAATCTTTAGTTTGTCAGGAGTGTGGTAACGGTGGTAATCTTTTGGAGAGAGATAGAGGTTTACAAATTGACCACCATTAACAGCTTGGAGAGCTTTTTTATGATAGCTTCCAAAGAGTTCACTTAAATTATACTCCATACCTTTTATCTGATAAGCTTTTCCATCGATTATCTCACCATAATCCGTTACAAGTGCATCAACGGGAGATATCATTATGTTTTCATCTTTGGTTATCTCTTTTTGTACTTTAAAGGCTCTAGTAAAGAGTCTATTGAGTGTAGGATAACTAGATGGGTTCTCAAATTGGCTCATATCTAAACCCATAAGTTTTACATAACCATGGTTAATAAGTTGTTGAAATGGTCTGGGAAAACGTTTTGAAGCAAACGTTCCAAACATATTTGAAATAATGGAAGAGTAGTGTTTTCTCATTAAGATTTTTCCTAATAGTATAATTCGCGTTATTATAGCAGTTTTTAAAATTTAATCTCTTTTTTTATAAAAAATCACGCTATAATGGCAGGAAAAACGGGAATATTTAGATGAAACGACTATTTATATTTTTTATTTTACTTTTTGCTTCGAGAGTTATGGCAGGTTTTGTTGATATTAAAGCTGAACATTTTTATGCTAATGATATTAAACATAAAGCTTTTTTTGAGGGTAATGCAAAGATAAAACAAGATAATAATGAGATAAATGCATCAAAAGTAACAGTTTTTTTTAATGAGCAGAAGAAAGCATTGAAATATGAAGCAGAAGGTAATGTTAAGTTTGATTTGACTGAAAAGGGGGTTCACTATAGAGGAGTATCTGACTCTATTATTTATGCTCCTACGAGTTCAAAATACTTTTTTTATGGAGATGTTATGCTAAGAGATGTAACCAATGACCGTACTATAAAGGCAGAGAAGGTATCTATTGATTTGAAAACTGGTTTAGCAGATGTTAGAGGTAAAAAGAAAAAGCCTGTTCATTTTAGATTTGAAATAGAGGATAGAAAATAATGGCAACCCCAAGAGTTGTAGATGCAGAGTTTATGAAATCTGCACAAGCATTGGCTGATTCGGTTGATGATACTGTGAGTGAAGTTGTCTTTTTGGGTCGCTCCAATGTCGGAAAAAGTTCAACCATTAATGGCTTAACCTCTCGTAAAAATTTGGCAAAATCTTCAGCAACACCAGGGAAAACACAGCTCATTAATTTTTTTGATATACGCTATATCTATGATGATAAAGATTGGAGTATCCGTTTTGTCGATTTACCAGGATTTGGTTATGCTAAAGTATCAAAGGATTTAAAAGGAGTGTGGCAGAAAAATTTGGTTGAGTTTATAAAACATCGAGTCTCTATTCGTGTTTTTATTCACCTAAGAGATGCACGACACCCTAATGCAGAAATAGATAGAGGAGTAAATGAGTATGTTAAGAGGTTTATTCGTGGTGACCAACTCTATTTGGATGTTTTTACAAAAATAGATAAATTAAATATGAAAGAGAAGAGAGCCTTAAAGAAAAAGTTTCCAGGGTGCATTACCATCTCTAACTCTAAGCGTATTGGGTATGATGTAGTTCATCAGAAGATATTTGAGCATATTTTTGGAGTGATGGAATGGTCAAATTAGTTAAAGCAACACTTAATGATATCCCTCAAATGCAAAAGATGGTAGTATCTGAAGTTAAAGATGGAGTTATTTTAGAGAGAAGTGAAGATGAGGTAGCAACCAATATTCGCTCATATATTTTGGCTAAAATAGAGAATGAGTTAGTTGGTTACGTTGCGTTACATATTCACTCACCAAGATTAGCTGAAATTCGCTCTTTAATTGTCTCTAGTGAGCATAGAGGTAAAAGTATTGGAAAAAAGATGGTTGAGTCTGCTTTGGTTGAGGCAAAAAAACTTGGGGTAGGTGAAGAGGTATTAGTCTTGACCTATCTTCCAGAGTTTTTTATAAAAATGAATTTTATTGAGATAGCTAAAGAGACCATTCCAGAGCATAAAATTTGGACAGATTGTATTAAATGTATCCATTTCCCTATATGCAATGAAATCTCATTAGTTTATAAAATCGCAGGGTAGAGAGATGAGTTTAAGTAACTACAATAAATTTGATGATGATGAAGGTATAAGTTTAAAAAGAAAGATTATGTTAGCTTCATTTGTGCTTCTATATCCACTTTTAGTCTCTATGTACACCTTTTTACCTCCTCTAATTGGTATAGTAGGGTATATATTGATAATAAACTTTAAAGAGAATTTTTTTTATGTAGTAAGTGCTTTTATCTTTTTACTCAATTTAGATTTAAATTTAAGACTTCCTCTCTTTTTATCTATAACTGTGATCTCTATTATATATATCTTTATCTACCCTCGTTTAAAGCTTTTAGTACGATGTAGAGCTTGTCTTCTTTTTGCTATAATTGTTTTGATTGATTTTTCTTACTATATGATGCTCTTTATTTATGATTTACTTTTTGGTACCTCAACAATCATTGCAGATATGTTGTTACTCTACTATATAGTAGTTGATATATTGATTGGATTGATATTATGAGATTTTTTATTATTATTACTATCTTTATTCTCTTTTGGTTAATGTTGATTACTCGTATTTATCAAATTAGTATTAAATCTAACTACTATTATGATAACTTAGCACATATGAATATTGAGCGTAAATATTTTATAAAGCCTGTACGTGGTGAGATACTTGATAGAAATGGTAAACTTTTAGCTGTTAATAATATTGGATTTTCAATTAAACTAGCATCAAGTCTCTCAAAATATAGAAATGAAAAATATAAAAAAACGTTAGAGTATATTCATAGTGAGTTTCCAGATATTGAGTTGACTAAATTAACAAGAGTAATGCGACATAATCGAAGAGAGTTAGGAAAACGACTTAAATATTTTTTAAAAAAATTTCCAGATATAAATCAGACAAAACTACTACAACGATATGTAAAAAAAGATTTAGTAAAAACAATTGATAGTATTGTTAAAGAGTTTCCTAATTTAAATAGAGATGAACTATTTTTAAAATATATTAGTAAAAGTTCAGCTTATAAT
This sequence comes from Campylobacteraceae bacterium, assembly GCA_026985495.1. Classification (GTDB taxonomy): domain Bacteria; phylum Campylobacterota; class Campylobacteria; order Campylobacterales; family Sulfurovaceae; genus UBA1140. The sequence continues at coordinate 5,381 of JALSQJ010000167.1, read as the reverse complement.
CATCGATTTATTCCTGTTGTTGACTTTATTATTTATGATGAGATGATAGGTGCTTATCCTAAATTAAGTATTAATAAATTAATTAAAATTGAGTCTGAAACAAAACGTATGTATCCAGCAGGAAGTTTAGCAACACATATTGTAGGGTATGTTGGACGTTCAAATAAAAAACAAAATGAGAAAGACAGAGAAAAAAATGCAGTTGAGCTTGATGATAAGGGTAGAAAAGTTGGTGTAGTTGAGAAGGTAGGAGTAGTTGGTAAATCAGGATTAGAACTACAGTATAATAGTATTTTACAAGGTAAATTAGGCTATAGATTGGTGAAAGTTTCTGCAACCAATAAAGAGGTGGCAGAGTTAGAAAAAGTTGAACCTAAAGATAATCAAAACTTAGTTTTAAATATTGACCTTGGCTTACAAAAACGTATTAATCAACTATTCGTTGACCAATCTGGTGTTGCTATAGTTATGAATGTCAATGGTGATATTTTAGCAGGAGTATCTTACCCCTCCTATGACCCAAATCTTTTTGTAGGTGGTATCTCTTCTAAAAATTGGAATAGATTACTTAAAGATTTCAATCATCCTTTTACCAATAAGATGATTGCAGGGCTTTACCCTCCTGGCTCAAGTATTAAAATGGGTATGGCACTCTCATACTCTAAAGCAGGAACAGCAGTTAATCAGTCTGAATACTGTAAAGGGTACATTACATTAGGTAAAGGTAAACATAAATTTAGGTGTTGGTCGCATTATGGTCATGGACAGGTAGGTTTAAGAAAAGCAATTAGAGAGAGTTGTGATGTCTATTTCTATAATAAAGCTTTAAAAACAGGTATTAACTCTATGGCAAAGTCACTAAGAAAAATGGGATTAGGAGTTAAAACAGGTGTAGATTTACCTCATGAAAAAGCAGGAGTTATACCTGATAAAGCATGGAAGCAAAGACGCTATAAACAGTCATGGTATAGAGGTGAAACAGTTATCTCTTCTATTGGTCAAGGGTATGATAATGTAACACCTCTTCAGGTTGCTAGATATACGGCATTTTTAGCAACACAGAAACTACCTACACCACACTTTGCACATAAGATAGCAGGTAAAATAGTAGAGCCTGAATATAAGAATTTTGAGGTAAATCAGCAAGATTTAAATACAATTCGTTTAGGTATGTATGATGTCTGTAACTCTTCACGTGGAACGGCAAGACGAACTATGTCTCATCTACCCATTATAGTAGCAGGGAAAACTGGAACATCACAAGTTGTCTCTATTCCCCAAGGGGATAAAAAAAGGATGCTGGAGTCACAACTTGACTACTATAGCCGTTCTCATGCGTGGTTGACAACTTATGCACCTTTTAAAAACCCAAAATATGTAGTAACTGTATTGGTAGAGCATGGAGGACATGGTGGTAGTACAGCAGGTCCTATTGCTGCTGAAATCTATAAATGGATGGCAAATGAGGGTTATTTTGGTGATAAGTTTAAGGGTAAAATACGACTTAGAGATTTAGAAGCAGAGAAGAAGAAAAAAGAGGTAAAAAAGCATGGACATTAAAACAGTTGTAATTTATATACTTTTTGGAACTGTAGGAGTAGTTCTATTTTCCAATTTTATAAAAATATTTATAAATATTTTTACAAAAAGAGAGTCAAAAGTTAAATCTGACCCATTAAGAGATGAGATTAGAGATGAAATACATCAAAAAATTCGTCCTAATTTAACTTCGTTAGAGGGAATGTATGAGAAGAGTGGTTCAACAGAAAGTAGTTTTTCAAAGTTTGTTTTCTCAATATTTAAAGATAAATTTTCTAAATTTAAAGAGAATGAGAAGTTATTAGAAGAGGAGATAGCAACCTGTTGTAGCGAGTATGAGGGAGCAGAGTGTAAAGAGAGTTACTGTTTAGAAGGTGCTGGAATATCTTGTCCTAAAGCATAGGGATTAATTATTCAGATTAGTCCTGCAAAAATGTGACATTGCCTATGAAAAACCTCGTAAAATTGTGACTATGATATTCCGTCGAACTCAGGTTCAGACCCTTTTTATCCTAATTTAGCTAAAATCAGCCCCAAAATTACAAGACGATTGGAGCTGAATTCATGAAGATGAACGGTGCACAGATGGTTTGTGAGGCACTGATAGCCGAGGGTGTAAAAACCGTTTTTGGTTACCCTGGTGGTGCTATCATGAACGTATATGATGAGATATATAAGCAAGATGGGTTTGAACACATCTTAAACAGGCATGAACAAGCATCTGTTCATGCTGCTGATGGTTATGCTAGAGCTAATGGTGAGGTTGGTGTTGCCATGGTAACAAGTGGGCCTGGTTTTACAAATGCTGTAACAGGTTTAGCAACAGCCTATATGGACTCAATTCCTATGGTTGTTATCTCTGGACAAGTTCCTTTGTCATTAATTGGAACAGATGGATTTCAAGAGATAGATGCTATTGGTATATCTCGTCCTTGTACAAAACATAATTTTTTGGTTCGTGAACTTTCAGAATTACCACGTATTTTAAAAGAGGCATTTCATATTGCTAGAACAGGAAGACCAGGACCTGTTCTTGTAGATATTCCTAAAGATATTACAGCCGAATTTGGTGAGTTTGAGTACCCTAAAGAGGTTAATATCCCAAGTTTTAAACCTACGATTAAAGGGAATAATCGTCAAATAGAAAAGGCTATAGAGGCTATTTTAAAAGCAAAAAAACCTCTACTCTATATTGGTGGTGGTGTTACTATCTCTAACTCTAGTGAATTGGTTCGTAAACTAGCAGATATGGGTCAGATACCTGCTGTTGAGACTTTGATGGCTAGAGGTGTAATGGGGGCTAAAAATCCACTTCTTCAAGGAATGTTAGGAATGCATGGTAACTACTCTTCTAACATGGCAATGAGTGAGACCGACTTGATTATCTCTTTGGGTGCAAGATTTGATGATAGGGTAACTGGTAAACTCTCTGAATTTGCTAAGTATGCTGATATTATTCATGTAGATATAGACCCTGCTAATATTGGTAAGTTGGTAGATGTTGACTACCCTATAGTTGGTGATTTAAATAATGTTTTAGAGAAGTTTATTGAGAGACTTGAAGGTAAAATTAAACCTGAACGTTATGCAGATTGGAGAGAGGTATTGGAGCGTTATGACAATCTTCACCCTCAATCTTATATAGACTCTGACGATGTTATAAAACCTCAATGGGTAATAGAGAGAATAGGGGAGTTGGTTGGAGAAGAGGCTATTATTACTTCTGATGTTGGACAGCATCAGATGTGGGCAGCACAACACTACCCATTTGATAGACCACGCCAATGGATAAACTCTGGTGGACTAGGAACTATGGGATTTGGTTTTCCAGCTGCACTAGGAGCAAAAAAGGCTTTTCCAGATAAAACGGTTATTAATATTACAGGTGATGGCTCTATTTTGATGAATGTTCAAGAGTTAGTGACAGCTTCTGAATATAAAATTCCAGTAATAAATATTATTTTAAATAATCACTTTTTAGGAATGGTTCGTCAATGGCAGACATTTTTCTATGAAGAGCGTTATTCTGAAACTGATTTAAGTTATCAACCAAATTTTAAAGCATTGGCAGAATCGTGCCATGGAGTTGGTTATGATGTTACTACAAAAGCAGAGTTTGATACAGCACTAAAAGATGCTATTGAAAAAGATAAAGTAGCTTTTATTAATGTACAAGTTGCACGTTTTGAAAATGTTCTACCAATGGTTCCTGCAGCAGGAGCATTATATAACATGATGTTACCTAAAAAAGAGGAGAAGTAGTCATGGCACATTTAAAAAATGCAAATAATGTTAGAAGAGTTATCTCTGTTTTAGTAGAGAATGAGAGCTCTGTTCTTTCAAGAATTTCAGGACTTTTTGCTGGACGAGGGTATAATATTGAAACTTTAACAGTTGCTCCTGTACCTAACTCTAACCTCTCACATATAACCATTGTAACCAAAGGTAATGCTAAAGTTTTAGAACAGATAACAAAACAGCTGCATAAACTGGTTCCTGTTTATAAAGTTGTTGAACATGAAGAGATGGTTGAGAAGGAGATGGTACTTGTAAAGTTTCCTATTGAAGAGAGTTTAGCAGATGTTGAGGCACTTTGTAGTGCTTATAATGGTGGTATTGTCAATGTTGGTGTTGATATGTTTATTGGAATGGTTGCAGATGAACCATGTCGTGTAAGGCACTTTGCAGAAGCAGTTGAACGTTATAATCCTATAGAGATTGTACGTGGTGGAGTTGTTGCTATCGAGCGATAGATTATTTTAAATAAAAATGGGAAGAGAATGAAATTAACACAAATATGTCAAGAGATAGGTATCGCTTTTGAGGGTGATGATGTAGAGATAACAGGACTTCATACGCTTAATGAAGCTACCTCTTTGGAAATCTCATTTTTTAATGATAAAAAGTATCTAAAAGAGCTACCAAATACAAAAGCAGCAGCAGTATTAATTTCAGAGGAGTTTGCCACTCTCTTGCCTAAAACAACAACTGCTTTAGTTACAGATGAACCATATCTAAAATTAGCATTAGCCTCTAAACTCTTTGCATATAAGATAGAGACCAAAGGTGGACACCCTACTATGGGAAGTGGATGTGATATAGATAAACGAGTTAGATTTGGTAAAGATGTAGTTTTAGGTGACAATGTTACTATTTTAGCAGGAGCATATATTGGAGACAATGTAACCATAGGTTCAAATACACTCATTTACCCCAATGTAACGCTCTATCACGCTACCAAAATAGGTGATAACTGTATCGTTCATGCAGGAGCAGTTATTGGTTCAGATGGTTATGGTTTTGCCCATACCAAAATGGGTGAACATATTAAGATTTATCAAAATGGTAATGTTGTTTTAGAGAATGATGTTGAGATTGGAGCAAACTCTACTATAGATAGAGCAGTCTTTGGAACAACCTATATTCGTAGAGGCACTAAGATAGATAATCTGATTCAGATTGGACACAATTGTGATATTGGTGAACACTCTTTAATGGCAGGACAATCAGGTATTGCAGGTTCAACTAAAACAGGACGAAATCTGATTTTAGGTGGGCAATCAGCTGTAGCAGGTCATTTAGAACTTGGAGATTTTGTAACTATTGCAGGAAAGAGTGGTGTAACTAAGTCACTTAAAGGTGGAAAGACCTATGCTGGTTTTCCTGCTATTGAGCATAGGGAGTGGCTACGAAATCATGTTAAATTATCCTCTTTGCTAAAGAGAAAAACTTCCTCATAAAGTAGAAAAGTCCTAAAAATACTGTACTAAAAAGTAACCAGTTTGGTATATTTTTTAGTAGGTAATTTAAAAGGGGATTAAAGTTTCCCTTATAGATACTTT
>JALSQJ010000166.1 GCA_026985495.1 Campylobacteraceae bacterium | reverse complement strand
ATATCTAAATTAAAAATATTGCTACTCGATAAAAGTTGTTTTATACCTTTATCTATATCAACCCAAACTCCATGATGATTTAGCTTTAAAGTAGTATTAAGTTTTTTTAATCCCTTGAAATTTAGAGGTAAAGAGTATTTGCTAAATAACTTTTTAGTTAAAAGAAGTTTACCCTTGGCATAAATGGTTGAGTGTTTAACCTCTCCTTTATAGTCAATAGAACCAAAGTTGGTTTTAGCTGTAAGTTTTAAATCTTCAGCCTTATAGTCATAACTATGATAAGGGTCAACAACACCATTTTTAAGGGTTAATCTAACATTCTTAAGCTCTAAATTACCATATTTAATTGGTTTTAATGTACCCAAAATATGTTTAGCTTTAATCTCTTTAAAAAGAGTAAAAGGTGCTGTTTTTACAGCTCTCTCTTTTGAAGTTTTTATCTCTTTTTTTGAATGACTCTTTTTTAACAATCGTTCTACAAGTATAGTAATTGCTTCACTAGATATATTTTTTAGATTTGCATTCTCTAAAAGCAACCTACTCTCTTCTATTTTACCATCTATATCCACATTGACAATATCTGAATCAAAAGAGAGGTGTAGTGTTTCTGCACTGAAATCCAAATCTTTTTTAACCTTTACTCTACTACTATCTAAAAGAAAAGAGGAGAACTTTACCCCCTCAAAAAGGTATGGGTTTATATCTAAATGAATTTTATTGAGTGCTATATCATACTCTAATGCTCCTGCTGATGAGTTACTTTTAAAACTCAACTCTTTTACTGTTGCCATAATATTTTGAAGTTCTACACCTTCTATATTGACTTCAGTTAATGTTATTTTATTATAGAATAGCGTTAAAGGATTCCAATGTATAGTCGCTTCGTTAAAAAGCTTTTTATCTCCATAGGATAGTCCTCTTACTTTTAATCCATCAAAAAGGTTACCTCTAATTGACTCATATTGAAAATTATAAGTATCAGCCGACTCTTTAGCAAAAAAAGTAACTGTTCGTGAGTCGGTTACAATAAAAAGAATAAGTACAAATAGAATTAAAATAACTTCTATAGTAGCCAACAACCAATAGATAAAACGTATCAAAATGATTGACCTACTTGAAAATGAAAAGCCCGTTCATGCCTGTTATGAACATTAACACCCATATCAATCTTAAAAGGTCCAATAGGAGTCAAATATCTAAACCCTATACCTGCAGAGGTAATCACTTTATTGGAAAATTCCCATATACCTTGATTATCAGAAATCATTGTATTGTCTGTAAATATAGCTCCTCTAAAACTCTTATAGATTGGAAAGTTTGCCTCTAAACTTAAATTTGCAAGGGTAAACCCTCCTGATTCACTATCATCAATGGCAGACTCTGTTATTCCAATTTTATCATACCCATAACCTCTATTTGAAAATGCTCCACCTCCAAAAAACTTTTTTGATTCAGGCATATTATTATTGTAAAGTTGAATTGAGCCTACTCTTCCTACAGTTGAGAGTGTCACATCTGATAGAGTATAGATAAAACGTAACTCCTCCTCATACTTCAAATAGGATGTACTATCTGGTGAATAGGGTAATCCATACTCCATCTCATGAGAAAAATAGAAACCATTTTTTGGATTTAATTTAGAGTCTCGTTTATCATAAATAATTTTCATAAAAGGATAAATAAGAAAAAAGTTTTCATTAAAAGATACCGAATTAGAGATTTCTCTGTTTTCAATTCCAAGTCCCAAACTGTTGTACCACTCTGAATTACGATGTGAGAAAAAAAACTTTTCAAAAAATACTTTCTCATCAAAATCATGAATATTTCGCTCTTCACTATACCCAACTGAATTTAAAAAATCTAAATGATAATCAAACAGTGACCAAATATAAGGTACATAAAGTCTATTCTCTACACTTTTCTGTCTATCTGAAACAAGAGTATCAAAAATTAATTTTTTACCATTACCTCTAAAATTTCGATACTCCCAATGAAACTTTCCTTGAAATTTTAAATCGGTTGCATACCCTAAACCCATTCGTGTATGAATTCTATTTTTTATCTCTTTAAAGATAATATCAACAGGTTTCTTATTGTATAAGTTTCTGCTATAATCCAATGTTAACTGGTCAAATGATTCCAAGTTATATAGCGAATTATAGCTCTCTTGTATCTTTTTAATATCAAAAATATCACCCTCTTCAAACTGTAAACGTGACAAGATAATATCTTTACTCATGGTAGGAGACTCTGTTTTAACCGTCACTTTACCAAAATGACACACCTTTCGTTTCTCTAAATCAATTTTAATCAAAGCTGTATATTTTTCTAAATCTAAATATGCTTTAGTCTTTAACTCTGGACTACAGTAACCTTTAGAGAGCAATAATCTTCGAATATTCTGTTTTGTCTCTCCAAAATCTTTGGCTCTAAAACGACTACCTTTTTCTAGCGTTATCGATTCAAGTAAATCTAAATCACTTACAATCTCTATATCTGAAATTAAAATTGGTCTATTTTCATGAATGGTTACAACAATTCCATTAGAGGTAAATTCACTACTAATATTAGCATCGTAAAACCCCTCATTTCTATAAAAGAGTTGAAATGTCTCTTTCAATTTAGGACGAAGAATAGTATTTACTTTTGCAGTTTTATCTTTCCAAAATGCAAAAGGTGATGGCTTTTTTACCCCTACTACTTTCTCTAAATCAGAAGTGGCTACAATACTATTTCCTTTAAATATAATAGGTACCATAACCGTATCGGCACTCTTTGAACTTAGAAACATTGTCAAAAGTATAAAAATAGTAAAATGTTTCATTAAAGTTCTCTCTGTAAACAATTTTTATCTATCTTCTTACCTGTCCATTTCCATAGATTTTAAATTTATAAGTTGTTAACTCATTAATACCCATTGGTCCTCTAGCATGAAGCTTATTAGTCGAAATTCCAACCTCTGCTCCAAAACCAAATGCACCACCATCGGTAAAACGGGTACTTGCATTAACATAGACACACGCTGCATCAATAGTATTCATAAATTTTTCAGCAGCTGAGTAGTTCTCTGTAATAATCGCTTCAGAGTGCCCTGAACCAAAACGAGTAATGTGAGCCATAGCCTCATCTATTCCAGATACCACTTTTATATTTAAAATATTTGCTAAATACTCAGTATCATAATCAATGTCAGTCGCAGGGTCAACAAAGATAAACTCTCGTGTTGCATTACACCCTTTGATTTTTGTTCCAGAATCAACAAACGCTTTATATAGCCCAGGTAGAAGAACTTTTGAAATCTCTTTATCTATTAGTAGTGTCTCCATCGCATTACAGACTCCTGGTCGTTGACACTTTGCATTTACTGCAATACTCAATGCTTTAGAGTGACTTGCATCACGATGAATATAGGTATGGCACAACCCTTTGTCATGTTTTACTACAGGTACAGATGAGTTTTTAGAGATAAACTTAATGAGTGCCTCACCTCCACGAGGTACAATTAAATCGACATACCCATCCTCTTTAATTAGCTTAGCAACCCCCTCACGTGTAGCATCAGGAAGTAGAGATACAATCTCTTTAGGTAACTTATTTTTTACTAAAACATCTTGTAGTACTTTTGCAATAGCCATATTGGAGTGTTCTGCCTCTTTCCCACCCTTTAAGATAGCCACATTTCCACTTTTGAAACAGAGTGCTGCAACATCAGAGGTAACATTTGGTCGTGACTCATAAATGACACCTACTACACCAATAGGAACAGAGACCTTCTCAATGCGTAGATTATCATCATTTACCCAACCATCTAAAATACGACCTACTGGCTCTTTAAGTTGTGCTATCTCTCGTAGTGAATTAGCAATTGCCTCTACACGCTCTTGGTTTAAAAGAAGTCTATCAAGAAGTGCTGACTCTAACTTACTCTTCTCTCCTGCTTCCATATCTTTTTTATTGGCTTTAACAATGGTTGAACTATTGGCTAAAAGTGCCTCTGCCATCTCATTTAAAATTCTATTTTTTGTTTTTCCATCTAGTGTTGCAATTGTCTGTGCTGATGCTTTTGCTCGGCTTAAGAACTCTTTCATATATTATTTCCTTTTTTATTCTTTTTTATTATATCTTTTTTGCTCTTTTATTAATATAAACATAAACAATAGTCATAACACCAATTAAAAATAGTGTCACCAATACTATCTCATGCAGATATTTCTCTATTAATGCTTGATTATCACCTATAAAGTAACCAATCATCACCAAAACCATACTCCACAACCCTGCACCAAGTGTAGTATGTAGGGAGAACTTGCCTAAATTCATCTTAGAGAGTCCAGCAGGAAGAGAGACCAACTGACGAACTCCTGGAATAAGACGTGCTACAAATGTAGAGAAAGAGCCATGCTCTACAAAAAACTTCTCCATTTTTTGAAGTTTCTCTTCATTAAAGAAGAAGTACTTTCCAAATTTTAATACCCCTCTTCGTCCATATTTTATAGCTAAAAAGTAGTTAAACAATGCTCCTGTAAGTGAACCTAATGTTCCTATAACAGTGGCAATAACTAAATTCATTTCACCTTGTGAAGCCAAATATCCAGCAGGTACCATTGCTACTTCACTTGGAAATGGGAAAAAAGTACTCTCTAAAAACATCATTATAAAGATACCTAAGTACCCAAACTCTCGTGCAAAATTGACTATAAAATCTACTATTTCGTGCATCTCTCTTCTTTAAATTGATTTAATTTTTCTTTAGCTATTTTCATTAAATAGCTTCTACCTTATTGACTATAAACTCTACAAAATCATCACTATCATTAAAACAGGTAGCTACTCGGTAATCCTCATATTTTATCTTATTGGCTATCTCTCGGTGTTCGATATCTAGTTCATAAAGAGTTTCAGAGTTGTCAATGGTAAAAGAGAGAGGATAAATAAGAACTTTTCTATGGTAAGGGTTACGCAATACATCAACTAAATTTGGCTCTAGCCATGCAGAATTACCTACCTTAGATTGATAAACCAACTTAATATTATTAAATTTAATATTATGCTCATAAAGATAGGTACGAATGGCTGAAACATTTCCCTCTACTTGGTTTTGATAAGGGTCACCAGATTTGACAATGCTCATTGGTAATCCATGAGCTGAGAGTAGTAGGTCATACTCTTCACTATTTTTATCACCCAATGCTTCCATTATCTTATCTACTGACATTTTAATATATTTATAATCATCATAATAAGGCTCAATCAAGGTTATTTTAGGACTATACCCTAACTCTTCACATCTCTCCTCTATATCCTCTACTGAACTCAGTGTGGTAGTGGTTGAGTATTGTGGATACATAGGAAAAAGTATCAACTCCTCTACCCCTTGAGCTTTAAATTTTTCTAGGGATTCAGTGGCAAAAGGTGGTACATATCGCATAGCAGCTTCAATTGGCATATTGAGTTTTACTCGTAACTTCTCTATGAGCTTATTTGTCAATGTAGGAAGAGGAGACTCCCCTCCAAGATTTTTAATAAAATTCTCTTTAACCTCATCTATTCGATTAAATATAATAATCTCGCGTACCAATGCCCGTATATATCTATTCATGGTTAAAATATTTTTATCTGAAAACATATTACGAAGAAACATCTCAACCTCATCAATATTATTAGGTCCTCCCATGTTTAAAAGTAATAGTGCTTTTTTCAAATATTTTCCCTTGATTTATCTATTTTTTATTGTTGATATTTTATCATATTAACCTTTGCACCTACTCAAAACGCTTTTTATAGGAGCATTTTAAACACATCTCTTCACTACATATCCCTTTTTTAAACCCCTCTCTCATATCTATTGCTCTCTTTGTATTTAAAATTTCACTTAACCCTTGCTCTTTTAAATTGCCCAATTTCATAACAGCATCATTGTCTAAACAGCAAGGAATTACATCACCATTTGCCAAAACTCCAATATGTGAGCTTAGACCCTGACAGGTTCCATGACCATAATTTTGGTTACTTAATGATGGCCACTCAAAGTAGTTATCAAAATGCAACAAGATTTTATTATCTAAACGAATGCTCTTTCTCTCTTTAGGGTCTAAACTCTTTAAATCTAACTCTATATTAAACTCTTTTTCCAACATAGTAAAAAGCTCTTGATTAAACTTCTCTTCACTCATAACTCTATCTAAATTCCACACTCTTAGATTTATAAACAGCTCTCTTTTTTGAGAAACCTTTTGGTGACAAAGCTCTAAAATTGGCTTCATATACTGCTCAAAAGTTATAGAGGTATCATTTTTATTAAAAGCATTTAACGAGATATTTATCTGTTTAACTGCTGAATGAAAAAGTCTATTATAGCTATGTTTTTTCATAAAGTAACCAGAGGTTGTAAGTATCGCTTTTAAGTTATGCTTCTGTAAAACATCTAAATAATCATAGAGATTTGATAGAGTCAATGGGTCACCTACTACATGACAAGCTATCTCTTTGGTAAAGGCTTTTGCCTCTTGAACCACTTGTTCAAAAAACTCTAAACTCATCGACTCATTGGGTAGTTTTTTGGTGGGGCAAAAAGAGCAACGTAAACCACACACATTAGTAAGTTCTATATAGATACGGTAAAATTTCATTTGAGAATTATAACAGCTTTTAGATACAATAAGAGATAAAGGAGATATTGATGTCTATTTTAAGAAAAATTTTAGTGACCACTATATCTATTTTAACTTTTCTTGCTCTATCTGCCTATGCGAAGATAGACTCAAAAGCAAAAATAGCCAATATTCCAGAGGCTTCAGGAATCTCCTACTGTAGCAACAGCAATACCCTTATAGTTGCAAACGATGAAGGCTCACTATATGAGCTTACTACTAATGGAAAGATATTGTTGCAAAAAAAACTTGGAGACTACGATTTAGAGGGAGTAGTTTGTGAAGAGAAACAGTTTACCTTTGCTGTAGAGGGTGGCTCTTTGCTTATAGTCAATCGTAAAACATTAGATAAAAAAGAGTTTAAAGTTCGTGGTAAAGAGGTTAAGATTGGTAAAAAACATGGCATAGAGGGTATTGTAAAAATAGGTAATCTTTATTACTATCTATCTATTCAATCTAAAAAAAAGAGGGAAAAGGCAAACCTATTGCGTGTAAAGCTAGGCTCTACCTATGCAAAAATAACAGAAGTTATAAACCATAGAGTCATTGACTCTGCTGGATTAGAGTATCGTAACAATCTACTCTATATTGTTAGTGACAAAAAGGATAAACTCTATATCTATGACCTTAAACGAAAAAAACTTTTAAAAAAGATAAAACTTCCCAAATTTGCTCAAGAGGGTATTACTTTTGACAATAGTGAAAATGTTTACTTTGCAGATGATAATGGTGCAGTTTTTAAATATAGAGTAGAAGAGTTTGGACTCTAATCTCTTCCACCTCTTAAAACATCTAACACATTGGTTGCATAAGAGCCTTTAGGCAATGTAAACTCTAGTTCATAGTGAGCCTTCTCCTCTACATAATTTTTCTTAATATCAGTTACTCGTATCCATGCATAGCGTCTTGCTCCATTCTCAACTATCTCTTCGTCATAGTCTGATTCAATTAACCCTGCTACCCTCTTAGTTCTACTAACACGTTTTCCTGCCAAAAGACCTGTTGGGGAAATATCCCTCTCTTTAAAACGCTCTGCCTCTTTTTTCATATCTTCAAGCTCAAAAACTCTACCATAAGGGTAGTGCATCATTAAATCTCCCTCTAAAAGTTTAAAGAAGTGTGGTTGCTCTTTTACCCCTTGCAGACTCCCCTCTGGTAATTTAAAGAGTCGTTCAGCATCTGTTTGAGAAAATGCTTCTAAGAGTATAGAGAGTTCTATTCGTTTTGATAACCATCTGTTAAACAGATATGATTGATAAGCATTAATAAGAAAGGTTCTTGTTTTTCTATCACGTATCTTTAGCTTCCCCTCTAAAACCTCTTTTCCCTCTTTATAGTTCTCTCCACTATTTCCAAAACGTTGATGTCCAAAATAGTTTGGTACACCATTGAGTTTTATCCACTTTAAAACTGAATCAAGCTTATCTTTTTGAACTCCTAAAACCTTTTTAAGACGAACTTTAAAATGATTTCCTTTTAAATGCCCTACTCTTATTTTATTATTGTGACGATAGGTATTTAAAATCTTAATCTTATCATGATTAAAAGTTTTAAGTATCTCTTCATTATTTTTAGCAGGTAGAGATATATACTGCATGGTCATAGCACTCTTATCTTTTAACCCAGCGTAACCAATATCTCTCTCTTTAATCTTACAATATCTAGCAATGGCTCTTACCATCTCCCATGTGGTCATATCTTTTTTACGAACATAAAGAACAAGATGTTCACCCTCACCTGTAAACTCATAGAGAGGAATCTCATCTACAATAAAGTCTCGACTAGAGGCGTTGAATATAAAGTTATTTTTTACTTTGACAGGATAGAGAAGATTTTTCATGATACTCTTTTTATTTTTTTGGAATTATACTCTAAAAATGGTGATTCTTACACTCAAACAATATACCATCACTCTTTACCACTTTGGCAAAAATAGTTAACGGTACAGAGGTTTGTTCTGCAACTCCTTTTACTTTATCATAATGTTCAGGAGGAAAACTGATAAGCATCTCATACTCCTCTCCACTTGTTCCCACCTCATCACTCACCTCTTCAAACATAAGCATGGTAAAGTTCTGTGTTGCTAAAAGCTTGTTAGTATCACAAAAGAGACCATCGGATATATCCATACCACTATTTAGATATTCTCGTGCCTGTTCAATAAACTCTCCTCTTAATTTTGGTTCATAAAAGCGTGATTTTGAGTCGATACTATCCCCTCTCATTAAAGATTCTAGCCCTTTTTTACTCTCGCCTAATACTCCTGTATAGGCTAACATGTCTCCATCTTTTATGCCACTTCTAGTTAGTGGTTTATCTGATTGAGAGATAATAGTAATAGAGAAATCTAAACGTTCTCCTGCTATTGTGTCTCCTCCAATAATCTCACAACCATACTCAGATGCTACTTTATGTAATGAAACTAATATCTCATCTATATTATCTGTTGTAATATCTTTTGGTAAAGATAGTGTCACCAAAGCATAAAGAGGTTTTGCATTCATCGCTATGGCATCTGAGATATTAACTAACATCGCTTTTCTTGCTATTTGAGCTAATGTCATCCACTCACGTTTAAAATGTACACCTTCAAAAAATGCGTCCATACTATAGAGTTTATCTCCTATAATGGCTGCATCATCACCAATATATGTTGAAGTTATCTTATTTATAACATAATCTTCTTTGTTCATCTTTTACCTTTTATAATAGTGGAAAAATTGTAACATAATTAAAAACATAAGAGCTTACCTACCCACAATAACTACTTCTTATATGCCTATAGGCTATAATTTGGCAAAATTAATTTTACTTGAGTAGAATAGATTCTTACTTAATTTAATCAAAAGGAAATAGCAGTATGAGCATTAAGATACATGAGTATGATGCAGTTATTGTTGGGGCAGGTCTAGCAGGTCTAGCCGCAGCAAAAGAGCTAACAG
>JALSQJ010000165.1 GCA_026985495.1 Campylobacteraceae bacterium | reverse complement strand
AAAAAGTTATTCATAAAAAAGTAGTTAATAAAAAAGTTATTCATAAAAAAGTAGTTAATAAAAAAGTTATTCACAAAAAAGTAGTTAATAAAAAAGTTATTCATAAAAAAGTAGTTAATAGAAAGAGAATAGCTAAAACAACGAAACCAAAATTAGAAGTTGTTAAAGCATCTAAACCAGATTCATACTACTTTGAAAAAAATGACCCTACAGTAGATAAAACCATAGAGTCAAACAAATTTGTAGAGACATTAGGTGTTGTTAGCGTATCAAAAGCAGAGGAGGTAGATTTTACCATACCTCAAAAAGTTGAACAGGCACAAGATGGAGTAGTAGATATACCATCTGCAACAATAGAGACTGAAGAGTTAAAAAAGTTAAAGTTTGTTAAACCTATTGAGACGATAGAGGTTTCAAAAGAGTTTGAAGCATCAGATTCATACAAATATCTAAAAAACTAAAAGTCCTGCTGACTTCCAACTGTTTATACCACCTCGATAGTATAAAATTTTATCTTTAGGATAACCAAGTTTTATAAGTTTTTGAATCATATCAGAGGCTTCAAAAGAGAAGCTACTCTCTCCAAAGATAAGTAGAGATTGTGTATTTTTAAAATACCATTTTTTATGAACTCTCTTTGTTGCCCCTAATAACTTTAAAACTTCATCTCTATAAGCACTTTTTTTATCAAGCATACTATATGGAAGATTGATTGCACCTGGAATAGTCTCCTTTTTATAAGCACTGTTGGTTCGTGCATCAATTAAAAGTCGCCCATCTTTCTCTTTTAATTTCTCTATAAAGCATAAAGTCTCTAACTCTGCAACTGTTTTAACACCCTCAATACTCATAGGTTGAATACAAAAAGGAGGACATTGAGGAGCCAATGGTGTAGCACTTCTTACAATGGTAATGTTTTGCTCTAAATGTTGTACTGTAACAGAAGTTAAATCTTTACTAATATTAATATAGTCACTTTTACTCTTTTGTTCTGAAATAGGTAACTCTAAAACAGTAGAAGATATTGGTTCTTCCAAAATGTTCTCTTCTGTACACCCCTTTACTCTACTATCTAAAATAGCTTGGCAACCACTCTTAGCAAATATAATATTACCTAAACTAAAAAATAAGATAAGAGTTTTATAATACATCTTAATTCCTTAATAGTGAAGCTTTCATTAACTCTGAGAGAGAATAGGATTTTACACCCAATTCAAATGCCAAGACCTTTCCACCTTTTGCTATAACAATAGTTAAAGGTATAATACCTTCCCACCCATACTTTCTTTGTAGATAACTATAAAAATCTCTCTGCTCATCTCCTAAAATAATATGATAATTAATCCCATACTCTTTTACATATCTCTTTGACTCTTCTAGTGTATGCTCTTGTGCCTCTATTGCAATCACTTCAAAGGTATCACCCAACTCTTTTTTAAGGTTTATCAATTGAGGAATCTCTCTCTTACAATATTTACAATCCCAGCCAAATATTTTTAAAAAAACTATCTTATCTTCCATTCCATGAATTTTAAATAGTTTATCAGCAACAGATATATCTATTATCTTATTCTCTATGGTTTTAAATCTAAAATTTTTCTTAAGAGACTTTTTAGTAGTCTGAACAACGTTAGTCATGGTTCCTTTACTGCTTTGATTACTTATTAAAAAAATCATTCCTCCAATAAGTCCTAAAAGTACCACTATTAAAAACTTCTTCTTTAACATAATTTAATCCTTTTTAAAAAAATGCTAGAATAACAAAATAATAATTTAATACATCTTTAATAGGGAAATTATAAAAGTTAAACTATTTTTCACATTTTCACTTTTATTACCTATTTAAGACATATAATGCGAAAAAAAAATGACAACAGACACAGGATATTATGATTAAACTTCCCCATACTCCCAATATAGATATTACATTAGGATTAAAACACTGCAACCAAAATAGAGCTCTATATCTTAAAATATTAAAAAGTTTTGTAAAAAGATACCAAAACCTAAACCTAAATGAGTTAGAAGAGAAAGAGAGAGACAGAACACTACACTCACTAAAAGGACTTACTGCCACACTTGGAATGGTTAAGCTAAATCAACTGCTTAGAGAGATAGAGGAGTCTTCTAATCCAATAGTAATAAATAATTTTCAACAGTTACTATCTCAAACTATAATGGATATTATTAACATGTAATTAAATTTGAATTATAATATATATTTTTAAGATTAAATTAATAATTATAGATATATACTTTAGAAAATTAAAACATTTTCTAAAGGGAC
>JALSQJ010000164.1 GCA_026985495.1 Campylobacteraceae bacterium | reverse complement strand
ATGTTTCCACCAAGTTCAGCAGCGTTTGCTACAGCTTGGTCTGGTGTGTTTGCTATGATACCTCTAGGTGTTGGTACACCATATTTAGCGAAAATTTGTTTCGCCTGATATTCATGAATATTCAATGGAGACTCCTTCTATTTATTAAAGTTGAAAATATTATACGATTATGATAAATAATCTTAAATTAATAATGATATTATTAGGAGTAATTTTGTCGGTGTTGTTGAGTATCTACACAGTTAAAAGAATACTAATAAAATAAATAGGGATTATAGATTTTAAAAATTAAAATGTGTTAAAAATAGTGTGAATAAATGTAACATAAAGAGCTTTTTTTCTCTATATTACATATAAGATTAAGGATTACCCTCCAATAAACGTTTATACGCATCAACCAAAGAGGTATAGGGTGGAACAAAAATAGACTTTGAACGATTTCCAATTTTAATTGTCTGTTTAATATCAAAATGTAAATGAATAGAGGTTGAGGTAGAACCCATATTGTTAGAGACTAAACCTATCCTTTGAGCTCTACGAACTCTCTCTCCTCTTCTTACTTGTAGTGTTTTGGAATCTAAATGCAAATAACGGTAAGTTCTACCCGATTTTCCTCGTAATTTAACAGTATATTTACCAATAGAGGTAATCACTCCATCTTCAACAGCTACAGCATAATATTTTTTCTTTTCACATGTAGAGGAGCGTATATCTACCCCTTGATGACCTTTCCCACTACTACATAGAGGCATTTTCCAACCACGTTTTTCACAATAGTTATCTCGCCAAGGATAACTATAGTTCTTTTGGTCACACAAACTCCCTTTTGGACCTAAATAGCCTCCTACTCCATAAACTTGAGAATTGATATATGCAGGAGCAGACTCTAAAGGAAAACGAATACCTGGAGCATATATATAGTTATCTCCTACTCTACCCTTTCCACTATTTTCAGGTATTAATTGCCCTGCTGGATAGTATGAGAAACCTTTGTAATCTACTTTTTTATGTTGACTACATGCTGTAAATAATAAAAAAACTAAAACTATTAAACCATATCTCATGGGCGACCTCCTACTATAATGAGACCTCTATATAATTTTTGTATAAAAGTTGCCTCTTTACACCGCTTATCTCTCTTAGGCTCTTCACACTCTATACTAATAGAGTAGTTAACTCCATGTCTATTAAACTCTGCTGACATTATGCCCTCTGCTAAGTTATACTCTACAGGAGCTGACTTTTTAGCTATTTTCTGAAACTCTGGATTTGTAGGAGCTACACTCTCTTGAAATGTTCTATCACCCTCAAAAGTAACCGTTGTTCCATTTAACTCAAAAGAGATAGTATAAAAATTCTTATCTGCAACAACCACCATATTTTTATTATATGCCAAACTTTTACTCAAATAGACAGGTAACCTTACATCAGCTACGCCTTTAGTTAAAACTTTAGGAAATGGTGCCATTGGTTTCTGTTGAATACCCTTAGAGATACTTGACCAATCAACATCTAAAACCCCACTATTAGCACTTAAAAATGAAAATGATATAAAAAGTAAAAATAGATAACGCATGTTTTGCCCCTTTTTTAATTTTACTATATTCTATTATACTATTGTGAACTTATAGAGCTTGATAAAATCAAATAAATATAGAGTATTACTCTATCGGTAATGGTAACGACATTGAGCAATTAATAGAGCATCATCGATGACTTTATAGACCAAACGATGTTCAATGCTAATGCGTCGTGACCAATAACCTGACCAATTATATTTAAGTGGTTCAGGTTCACCAATTCCTTCAAAAGGCTCTCTTTGAATCTCTTTGATAATACGATTGATTTTTTTTAAAATTTTTTTATCATGCTGTTGCCAATATAGATAATCATCCCAAGCATCATCTGAAAAAATTAAAATCATTCTTCTATTAAGTCTCTTCTTTTACCTTGACCAGCTTCTAATTGGGAAATAGCTCTGTTTAATCGCTTTGCATTGGCTTCACTCTGCATTAAATATGCTGTCTCTTCCATTGCTCGATAATCTTTCATGGATATAATCACCACAGACTCTTTATTTTGTCGTGTCACTACCACAGGCATACAATTATCAACTACCTTATCAAAAGTAGATGCCAAGTTTTGACGTGTGTAAGAAAAATTCATCGTTTGCATAGTTAACTCCTTTTATATGTACATATATTAGTACATATTTTCTTAAAAAGTGCTTGATAACTTTAACCCCAACAAATAACCAAAACCTAAACCATAAACTCTTTTCGATAAAATTATACAAA
>JALSQJ010000163.1 GCA_026985495.1 Campylobacteraceae bacterium | reverse complement strand
AAATGAGATACTTTATGCAGATATAGATATGCAACGTACCAAAGAGGTTCGAGATATTTGGCCCTTTTTACGTGACCGTAGAGTTGAGGCTTATGGTAACTTATTGAAGCGTTATTGTGATTAGATAATTTTAGTAACTTATATTTATTATAAGTTTGATAGAATAGTTAAAAATATAGGAGCATATGGAATGAGTTATGAAGTTAGTAAGGTAGAAAAAGGAGAAGATGTCTCTTATAAAAATCCTACATCTGAGTTTTATGAAGCAGTAGGTGGAGAAGAGGGAATGAAAGCATTAATGTATGATTTTTATGACATTATTTATGAGAGTGATATTGCTCACTTTTTCCCTCAAGATGAAGATGAATTTGAGAAGGTAAAAGAGAAAAATACCAAATTTTTTATTCAGATTTGTGGTGGACCTAAAGTGTATGAAAATGAGACAAAGGGAATGCCGTTAGATGAGTATATGATTCGTTTGCATGATGATTTCTCTATTTATGAAAAGTCTCGTTATGAGTGGTTAGGGTGCATGGAAGAGGCACTTAGAAAAGTAGATATGGAGCAGAGAATAAAAGATGACTTCTGGGCATATTTGGAGAGTTTTTCTAAATTAACTGTTAATACTTTTTCAGATGGTTCTGTTTACTATGCAGAGTATAATCCTGGTCAGTAGGTCTAATTTTATTAAAAAAATATACATATTAATAATTAAATTTAAATATTAATAAGGGTATTAGCTTTTTTCTCATATACTTTATATAAATATTAGGAGAAAAGAATGTATATAAAAAAAAGGTTATTGACTGTAGTTTTATCTGGTCTGTTATTGACAGCATGTACCCCTTTGGTTAAAGATGAGGTTGCATACCCTGAAGATGTTACAAAACCAAAACTATCTCAATATGAGTTAAATGTTATTTCCGAAAAAATTTACCAAAATGAGACATCAGGAGACCCAAAAAACCTTATGTTTTGGTCAACAAATGAGAATTTTGCCTCTTTAGGTATTGGTCATTTTATCTGGTATCCAGCTGGAGAGCCAAAACGATTTGATGAGACTTTTCCTGCAATGATAGACTACTATGTTGCTAACAAAGTTCAAGTTCCTGCTTGGTTACTTCATGCTCGAAAAATAGGTGCTCCTTGGAGAGATAGAGCAACATTTGAACGTGCTAGGCAAGACAGAGAGTTTCAACAGTTAAAAATGCTACTTATGAATACTAAAGCACTACAGACACAATTCTTTTTTGATAGACTACATGCATCAATTCCAGAGATTGTTAAATATGTTGCACCACAGTATCGAAAACATATTGTAAATAACTATAATGCTTTGGCTGCAACAAAAGGTGGTTGGTATCCGTTAATTGATTATATTAATTTTAAAGGTAAGGGGATTAAAGCAACAGAGCGTTACAATAATCAAGGCTGGGGATTGCTTCAAGTTCTTAAAAATATGAGACCTGTTCAAGCTGGACCATTTGCACTAATGGAGTTTTCACGTTCTGCAAAAGAGATTTTACAACGACGTGTTAGAAATTCACCACCAGAACGAAATGAACAACGATGGTTAAAGGGGTGGATGAAACGAGTAAATGGTTATGCAACACCTATCTTATAACTCTTTAGGGGCTTTACTTTAGCCTCTTCTTCTCTTTCAATTTTAATTCAAAAATATTATCTCCATTTTTATGATAATAGTTGAGTTTATAGTTAAGTCGTTGGGCAATGTTGTTGACAATATATAGCCCCAATCCAAAACCAGAGTTTCGTTTCTCTTCTTGGGTAAATGGCTCCAGATAGTAATCCAAAGGGTTTTCTAAACATTTTCCTTTTGATATGACCTTGATACTTCTCCTGTTTGTAACAATAGAAGCTTGGTTATCTTCACTATATTTAATAGCATTATCAAGCAGATTTTTAATAGCAAGAGTAAGAAGTTTTGCATCTGTTTTGAGTAGTTCATGTTCAGTTTGGATTTTTACTTTATTTCTACTATAAAGAAGTAAACTGATACTATCATTAATAATATTATCAATCTTTACCTCTTGAATATAAGGCTGAAAACCTTGTGTTGTCAGTCGCTCAACATGTGCCAATTCATCAATAAGTTCGTTCATTCTCTCAAATGCACGAATAAGCATCTCTTTTGAACTTCCATCTTCTACCATCTCAATGGCAATACGTCCACGTGTAATTGGAGTTTTTAACTCATGCATCATATTACGCATAAAGAGATTTTTAGACTCTAGCAAGGTGCGAATATAGTGAAGTGCATTGTCAAAACTCTTTGCAATTCTTCCTATCTCATCGTTTGATTTTTGTGTTATTTTTATATTCATATTTCCATTGGCAAACTCTTCAATCTGTTTATGAAGCTTTTTTAATGGAGCAATCTTTCTCATAATTCCTATATATAAAAAGATAAAAAGCATTGCAATAAGAACAGCTACTAAAATAGTAATCTCTAAACGAGTTTTTGTCGATTTTTTATCTTGTAGCATTAAGTTAAACCCATAGCGTTGTAGATAGATATATTTATTTGTCCCAATGGTAAAAATCTGCATTTGTCCATAGACAGAGGTACTCTCAAAAACTGATGTTCCTTTACTTATAATAAGTAGTTTACTCTCGTGAATGGAGACAGGTCTAAGGTTGAAGTTTTTGTAAAACTCATCTAGTTCAATTTTATCTTTACTAAGTCTAGCTGTTGAGAGTAGGAAGTTTGAAATAAGTTTGTATCGGTTAATCTCATCTTGTCTCCGTTTCTCTTTGTCCCAAGATATAAACAGAAATAGGGCAGTTAATAATAGGGAGAGAACTAATGCAAAGAGAGTATTTATAAAGGCTGAAACAGAGATGTTTTTCATGGAAAATTTTACATTTTTTCTGTTAACAGATAGCCAATGCCTCGAACAGGTTTTATGTAGCTATGTTTTGGGTCAATAGTAGAGAGTTTATGTCGTATGCGAGAGATGATAACATCTATATTTTTAATAGAGGAGTTGTCATCAATATGTTCACTTTCGTAGAGCAGTTGCTCTCTTGATATGGCTGAGTCTCTCTGTTGAATTAAGATAGATAAAATATCAAACTCTGCAGCAGTCAGTTCAAGTAGAATATTCTTAAAGATAACATGACGAGCATCAATATTTAGTTCAAAAAGAGAGGTAGATTTTTCAGTTGCATTAGAGGCTTTAGTTCTTCGTAAAATAGTCTTTATGCGTGTAACTAACTCTCTTGGGTCATAGGGTTTTGGCATGTAGTCATCGGCTCCACGCTCCATGGCAATAACTTTGTCAGTAATATCATCACGAGCAGAAGAGACAATAATTGGAATAGAGGAGTTTTTTCTAATTTTTGGAATGACCTCTAGTCCATCAATTCCAGGCAAGGTTAAATCTAAAATCAATAGGTCAAAATTGTGTTGAGTTAACAGAGATAGACCCATATATGGCTCTTCTGATGAGGTTACTTCTATATCAAACTTATTAAGGTACTCGGTAAGAATTTGTGCAATTTCATAGTCATCTTCTATCATTAAAATTTTTATAATGGTAAATCCTTAATAATAATTTAGAGTAATCATATCATGTGAAGGGTAAAAAATAAGAGTAAGAGTTACAAAATATGCTCAACATTGTCCACGAGGGCTATTACAAAGGAGGTCTAAATATGTTCTATCAAGGGAGTATATTTCAAAGGAGTTCAATTACATACTTAATCTCGTGAACAATGTTGAAGAGATTTGTTTCTCTTAATCGTATTATAATAGAGTAGAATTAATAATCAAACAATGAATAATTAATGAATAGTTAATGGTCTATCATGATATACTTATAAACAATAAAAAGGATTGCTATGGAATATTGGAACCACATATATGAGCATTTTAACCCTATTGCCTTAGATTTAGGATTTATATCTGTTCACTGGTATGGAATTATGTATATCTCTGCACTATTAACTGCATTATGGTTTGCAAAATGGATTATTAAAAAAGATAATATGCCTATTGCTGAAGATACTATAGATAACTATTTTATATGGATAGAGATAGGAATTATTTTGGGTGCTAGAGTTTGGTATATTCTCTTTTATGACTCAAATACCAGTTATTACCTATCACACCCGTGGCAAATTTTTAATCCATTTCAAAATGGAGAGTTTGTGGGAATTAGAGGTATGAGTTATCATGGTGCTGTAGTTGGGGCTACTATAGCCTCTTATCTATATGCTCGTCGTAACCATGGAGTTATTTTTAAAATTTTAGATGTTGTAGCTCTCTCTGTTCCTGTTGGGTTTGTATTTGGTCGTATTGGTAACTTTTTAAATCAAGAGTTGGTAGGTCGTGTAACAGATGTTCCATGGGGAATCTATGTAGATGGCGTACTTCGACACCCCTCTCAACTCTATGAAGGATTTTTAGAGGGTATTGTAATAGCTATTATTCTTTATCTATATAGAGAGAGAAGAGCTTTTGATGGGGCATTAATTGGAATATATGGAGTACTCTATGGAACAGTACGATTTATTGTAGAGTTTTGGAGAATGCCAGATATTCAGTTGGGTTATCTCTATGGAGGTTGGTTAACTATGGGACAGGTGCAGAGTTTTATTATGGTTATTATCTCTATTGGGGTTTACTTTTTTATTAAAAAAAGTTCAACATCTAAACCTATATAATACTTATAATGAAATTTATATTTTTTATTAATATATAATGTTATATATTGTGTAATTTAAAAATGTTATAATGCTCTCTTATTTATAATATAGGAGTTAAATTTGAAAAAATTAAATATAGTATTACTCTCAACAGTAGTCTTGAGTAGTTTAGGTTATGCAGGAGGAGATATTTTACCTCCTGTGTATGAAAATGAGATAGTTGAAGTGCCTATTGAAGAAGTACCTGTTGAAGAGGCACCTATTGAAGAGTATGTTGAACCTGTGGTAGTAGCTCCAAAACCTAAGCCTATTCCTGTTGTAGTTCCTAAACCTGTTGAAAATATTATCCCTTTGGGACTATATGTTGGTTTAGGTTTAACAGCAGGACGATATGACCCTAAATGTGGTTGCACAACAAGTAAAGGTGACCCAGATAAAACAGCAGGTTTGATAGGTCGTTTAGGTTATGATTTTAATCAATATGTAGGTTTAGAGGCTAGAGGTATTCGTACTAATTGGAAATCTGATGGTGGTAAAATTAAACACTATGGAGTATTTTTAAAACCAATGTATCCTCTAAGTAGAGATTTTAATCTTTATGGATTAGCAGGATATGCAAAAACAACAACTCAAGGGATAAAACGGCATGTAGATGCTGAAACTTTTGCATGGGGTGCTGGTGTTGAGTATGATTTAGCTTCAGATGTTCCTAAAGAGGGTCGATACTCTCGAACTTTTGATGGTTATGGTGACCAAGAGGGTGGCTGGGGACTCTTTGCCGACTATGAACGACTAGTTCAAAAGTCAGGCTCACCAGATTTAGATACAGTTAACTTTGGTATTACTTACGATTTTTAGCACTATGTGTAGTCAGTGACTACACATAGTGCTATAGCGTCTCTTTTCCATAAAGTTCAATATATATTTTAGAGATAGCAATTAAAAATGAAGTAATTGCTGGACCTAAAATCATTCCCCAAAAACCATAACTACTCATTCCTGCAAGAATAGAGAAGAAAATAATTAGCTCATTAATACGAGCAGAACTATGAAGAATATCATCTTTGATGTAGCGTATAATCATTGGTTTAATAAAAGTATCAGCAACAATAGATATGATAACAATTGAATATATAGCTAATATTAGAGCAGAGTTAGCACTTGTATTGACCCATAGATGTAAAGATAGAGGTAGCCAGACAATTGTTCCTCCAATAAATGGAATTAGTGATGCAAATCCATAAATCATTCCAAATAATAGACCATTGTAGCCAAAAAAAGAGATAACAATTCCAAAAAGTAAACCCTCAAATATAGCAGTCACAATAATGGAGTAAAAAACAATCTCCATAGTTGAAGATATCTCTTTTAAAATCTTATTCCCCTCTTCATCATTCATTGGTAAAAATGAGGTTAATAGAGCAAAAAGTTTGTCAGCATAACGGTTAAGTATATAGTAAAAAACAATCACAAAAAAGACATTTTTAATAAAACTAACCCCTTGTGTTCCTGCTTGGGTAATGGTATCCATAGAGGTTTTTATGGTCTCTATAATCTGTTCATTATCCAAGTACTCAACAGCCCACTTGTGCATAAAGGGACTCTCTTTTGTAAGTTCAATAATTTTAGAGGTTATTTTGGTCACAATTTGCACATCAAAAGAGACAACTGCTTGAACCCCAATAGTTGCAATGTAGATAATAGGTACAAATAGAATAATAAAAAGAAGTACTGTTAAAATAATAGCAGAGAGCTGTTCAGAGTCAATTCTTATGCTCATATTGTGTTGAATATTGGCTGTTGCCATAGTTAGAAGAAGTGCTACTACCATTGAGAGTAGAAAAGGTTGGTAAATAGAGTAGGCTCCAATCATAGCAAAAGCAAAAAGAAGAGCAATAATATAGTCATTTTTTTTTAGCATTACTTTTTCTCTCCTAGTCTAAAATAGCTATAAGATTTTTCGGTAGCTACACGTCCACGAGATGTTCGTTCAATGTAGCCATTGGCAAGTAGGTATGGCTCTAGTACATCTTCTATAGTCTCCTCATCTTCACTAAGTGCAGCAGCAATGGTACTTAGTCCTACTGGACGACCTTTTGAGGCAATTAAAAACTCTAAGAGTCGAATATCCTCTTCATCAAATCCTAAATCATTGACACCTAGTTGGTTTAGTGCATATCGTGTAGTTTTAATATTGATACTCTGTTCATTTGCTACCTCTGAAAAGTCACGAACACGTCTTAAAAGCCTAAGGGCAAGTCTTGGTGTTCCACGGCTTCTTTTTGCAATCTCATGAGATGCATCGCTTTGAGTCTCTTTGTCTAGTTTAATCGAAGCTAAACGAATAATTTCGGCTAACTCCTCTGGCGAATAGAATTGCATACGAAAGTGCATTCCAAACCGTTCACGAAGTGGGTGAGAGAGCATACCCGCACGAGTAGTAGCTCCAATTAAAGTAAAGCGTGGTAAATCAATCTTTACTGTTTGTGCTGCAGGACCAGAGCCAATAATTATGTCGAGTCTAAAGTCCTCCATAGCTGAGTAGAGTATCTCCTCAATAGCAGGAGACATTCGGTGAATCTCATCTATAAATAGAATATCACCCTCTTCAATATTGGTCAAAATTGCTGCTAAGTCACCAGACTTCTCAATCATAGGTGCAGCTGTGGTCTTAATTTGTGCATTCATTTCGGTTGCAATTAGGTTGGCAATGGTAGTCTTACCAAGCCCAGGGGGTCCAAAAAAAAGAATATGGTCAAGTGCTTCTTCTCTCTTTTTTGATGCCTCAATAAATACTTTTAGATTCTTTTTTATCTGTTCTTGTCCAATGTATTCGTCCCATGAAGATGGGCGTAGAGAGACCTCTTCAATATACTCATTGTCAAATTTTTCTATATCTACTATACGTTCCATCTAATAGGTATATTCCTTACTTGGAAACTCTCTACTTTTCACTTCAGAGGTATATTTTTCTAAATTTTCACGAATAAGTTTTGCACCACTACAGTACTCTTTTACAAATTTTGGTTTAAATGCTTCAAAAAAACCAAACATATCTGACCATACCAACACTTGACCATCGCACTCTAATCCTGCACCAATACCTATAGTAGGAATATTAATAGCAGAGGTAATTGCTTCTGCTGCTTCACTCTTGACACCCTCAACTACAATGGCAAATGCACCTGCTGCTTCTAGTGCTTTTGCATCTTCTACTAATGATGCAATATCAGTTTTATCTTTACCCCTTACTCTGTATCCACCATCGGCACGAACAAATTGAGGCATTAGCCCAATGTGACCTAAAACAGCAATGGAGTTCTCACTAAGTGCTTTAACAATGTGTGCCCTCTCTTTTCCACCCTCTATCTTAACGGCTTGTGCATTTGTCTCTTGGTAGGCACGAGTAGCATTCTCTACAGCTTTTTGAGGAGTTGTATATGAGCCAAAAGGCATATCTAAAACAATTAGAGGTAGTGATGCTCCATTACAAACTGCTTGTGTATGGTAAATCATCTGATCCATGGTGGCAGAGAGCGTGTCATCTTTTCCTAAAAAACTCATGTTTAGACTATCTCCTACTAAAATCATATCAACATTGCCATCAAAGAGTTTTGCAAAAAGGGCATCGTAAGCCGTTATCATGGTAATAGGCTCTACACCTTTCATCTTTGAAATAGTTGTTAAAGTTACTTTTTTCGCAACTTTTTTGGTATGAATACTCATAATCTTTACCTTATTCATCTAATTGAAGTGATTTTATCTAAAAAATGTATAATATCAACAATTTTTTAGAAAGAGTTTACATTGAAAAAGTTAGTTGCATATATTACCACTGGTTATCCGTCGTTAGAGTTTACTGTAGATATGGCATTAGCCTTAGCCCAAGCAGGAGTTGACACTTTAGAGCTTGGAATGCCATTTTCAGACCCTGTTGCCGATGGTCCTATTGTAGAAAAAGCAAACCTAAAAGCATTACAAAATGGTTTTAAATTAGAGCATCTGTTTAAGGCTTCTAAAGAGATAGCTCCACATATTGATACTTTATGGATGGGTTACTTTAACCCTTTTTACCACAAAGGTATGGAGCTTTTTATCAATCAAGCAAAGCAGAGTGGGGTAAATGGGTTTATTATCCCTGATTTACCACTTGAAGAGGCACGAGCATACAAACCCATGATGAAAGAGGCAAATTTAGCTCTCATAGATTTTATTGCTCCAACAGATAGTAAAGAGCGTATTAAAGAGATTGTAACCAATTCTCAAAAGTTTATTTACTTAGTAGCTTACGCAGGAATTACAGGTTCAGGGAGAAGTGAAGATTTACAACCTATTATTACAACCATTAAAGAGCATACAAAAACACCTCTCTATGTCGGATTTGGAGTTAATGAGAAGACAGCAAAAGATAAAGCAGAAGGTGCTGATGGTGTTATTGTTGGTTCGGCATTTGTAAAAGTACTTTTAGACGAAACACTTAATGGTATTCAAAAAATTGATAAAATATCCAATTTAGCCAAAGAAATTAAAGAAAAAATTAATGAATAGTGAAAAAATATGCTATAATTTTTTTACATTAAACTTAAAATAAATAATTAGGAATAAAACATGGTAAAAAATACAGCTTTAGAAGAGTTAGATAGTAAAATATCATTGATGATAGAGAAGTACGAGCAGTTAAAAGAGGAGAACCGTCTTTTAAAAGAGAAAGTTGCTGCAAGTGATGCTGTTGAAGCAAGATTAAATCAAGAGATTGCAAGGCTTAAAGAGGAAGATGAGATGAAGGATTTAGAGTTAGAAGATATTGCTTTAAGAGTAGCTAAAACTTTTGGAATAGAGGAGTTTATAGAAGAGAGAGAACTTAAAGCTTCTTGACAACAAATTAAGTTTGTGTTATAATAAACATTCCTCTGTAGAGAATTGCTTCTCTACAAGAATATGGGGGCGACTTGGTTTCGACTGGAGTAGTCGGAGCTATGTGCATGTCGGACTGAGCAATTCCGTTATACGGCTCAAAAT
>JALSQJ010000162.1 GCA_026985495.1 Campylobacteraceae bacterium | reverse complement strand
TCTATATTCATAGCACATTTAAAAGATACAACATTTCCAACACCACCAGCACCGATGATTAGGGTTCTTTTTGACATGAGGGGTCTCCTAATTTTTAGGAGAATTATAACTATTTAACCTGAGTTCGATGGAATACCATAGTCACAATTTTACGAGGTTTTTCATAGGCAATGTCATATTTTTGCAGGACTAACTAGTTAATTCAAAAAAATATGTCTAAGCATATGCGAAACCTCGTAAAACCCAAAGGGAAGACTAAAAACAGGCAATCTTTCCTAAATGAAATTCTTGAATTAGCTACGGCTAGTTCTACAAATTTAATTTTGAAAACCTTACCTGTTTTTAGACTTTTGTGGCTATGGTATTCCGTCGAATTCAGGTTACTTAACACTTTGAGCAATAATATGAATTGCCATACCATAGGAGGTTGAGTTGTTGTATTTTGTAAGGACTCTAAAGTTCTTACCACCCATCCAAATATCGTCATGGTCACTGTTTCTAGTTTTTAACAGATAGGCTCTTTTTTCATTAAAAGGCTCTAATGGTTTAACCCCTTTTTTTCGTAAATAGGCGACAGAGTAGGTCTTTTTGTGGCTACATTTTAGTTTTGTAAATCGTTTACCATTAAAGTTAGTAGGAACAGCTACAACAGCACCCTTTACCCACCCTTTGTTGTGCATAAATTTAGCAATCACACCAATGCAATCCTCTAAATCCCAAGGGTCTTTTTTGCCATCGTTATTATAGTCAACCATAAAACGGCGTTGAATAGAGGGAACTTGTTGAACAGCACCCATTGCCCCTGCAAATGAGCCATATTGGGTATAGATGTCTCGGTTCTCTTCTCTCATAAGTAGAAATAGATTTTTAAACTCCGATTTAAAAAACTTTTTCATTCGGTTTTTATGAAATGCAAGAGTTGCTAACGCATCTAAAATACGGTAGTCACCTGTATATGTTCCATATTTGCTCTCAACTCCCATAAAGCCAACAATGTAATCCATATCAACACCATACTCATCTTCGGCTCTTTTAAGTGTAGAGTAGTAGTTCTGTTTAAACTCTTTGGCAAGTTGTAGAGTATGTTCATCTAAAACATGGTCTTTGTAACGCTCCCATGAGCCATTTGTTGTTCCTACTTTGTATTTACCAGTATATCTATCAAGGGTCTCTTTATCGAGCATTGCATTGCTTAGAACCTCCTCTAGGTAGCTTCGTTTAAAGTGGTTCCGTTTTACCATCATATTAATGAACTCTTTAACCTCTTGTTTTTTTAAAAAGTCATATGGAACAGGAGGAGTAGGAGTCTTAGCCTCTTGGGCAAAAGTAGCAAGGTTTAGTAGTAGTATTAGGATTATTGGTTTTAAAATTTTCATGGTTAATTATAACTAAATAATAGCTATAATACGCAAAAAAATTAGATAGATATATTTTTAAAAAGGTAAAACTCTAATGTTTGAAACAGTCATTGGTCTTGAAGTCCACGTTCAGCTTAATACAAAAACAAAACTCTTCTGCTCTTGCCCTACAAGTTTTGCAGAGCATCAAAATAGTAATACTTGTCCTACCTGTTTAGCACTACCAGGAGCGTTACCAGTAGTAAACAAAGAGGCAGCAGTAAAAGCGATGAGACTTGGGTATGCTATCAATGCAAATGTAGTTCATAGCTCTAACTTTGACCGTAAATCTTACTTTTACCCAGATAGTCCCTCTGCGTATCAGATTACTCAACTTACCAATGCTATTGTTCAAAAGGGTGAGATTTTTATTGACCTAAAAGATGGAACTCAAAAACGAATTGGTATGACACAAGCACACCTTGAAGCTGATGCAGGTAAAAATATTCATGATGGGAACTACTCAAAAGTTGACCTTAATCGTGCAGGTACACCCCTTTTGGAGATTGTATCTGAACCTGACATGAGAAACTCTTATGAGGCTGTAGCCTACTTAAAAAAACTTCACTCTACTGTTCGTTATCTTGATATTTCAGATGCAAATATGCAAGAGGGTTCATTTAGATGTGATGTAAATGTATCTATTCGTCCAAAGGGACAAAAAGAGTTTGGAACTCGGGTTGAGATTAAAAATATCAACTCTTTTAAGTTTGTAGAGGCTGCTATTGCTTACGAAGTGCAGAGACAGACCGAAGCGTATGAAGATGGTATTTACGACCAAGAGGTATATCAAGAGACACGTCTTTGGAGTGTAGAGGAGGGGGTTACTAAGTCTATGAGAGGAAAAGAGGAGGCAGCAGATTATCGCTACTTCCCTGACCCAGACCTACGTCCATTGGTAGTAACTCAAGAGATGATAGATGAAGCTTTAAAAATGCCAGAACTTCCAGATGCAAAGGTTAAGCGATATGTTGAAGAGCTTAATATTAAAAAATATGATGCCTTAGTTATCTGTGCAGAGAAAGAGTTAGCCTACTTCTTTGAGGCAATGTTAGAGAGTGGTGCAACTCCTAAAAATTCGGTAAATTGGTTAACTACAGAGCTACTAGGTCGTCTTAAAAAGACAGAGTTTGACATTACCAACTCTCCTGTAAAGGCTAATAAATTAGGGGAGCTTGTATCAAAAATAGATGATGGAACCATTAGTGGAAAGGGTGCAAAAGATATTTTAGATGTTCTTATGGAGAGAGATGAAGATATTGAACTACTTATTGACTCTATGGGGTTAGCACAAGTAAGTGATGAGGGTGCTATTTTAGAAATTATAGATGCGATATTAGAGGCGAATCCTGAAAAGGTAGAGCAGTTTAAAGGTGGTAAAGAGAAGCTCTTTGGTTTCTTTGTAGGTCAGACCATGAAAGCGAGTAGAGGTTCAGCAAATCCTCAAAAGGTTAATGAGTTGCTAAAAGAGCGTCTTTCATAATCAATGATAAAAAAACTTATTATAAAATTTGCATTTTTTCTTCACTCTTCGACTCTCTACAACAGAGTCAAAGGGGTGGCTACCAACTTCCTTTTAAATTCTGACTATAAATATAAAAAATACTTTGATATTTTTATGATAACTCTTATTATCTCTTCTGTGGCTATTTTGGTTTATGAGGTGAAGCACCCTGTACCAGATTGGGTTGATTTTTTTGACCTATATATTGTAACTGTTATTTTTACTATTGAGTATATTTTACGAATGTGGGTTTATAACTCTTGGAGTCAAGAGGTTGTTAAAGAGCATGGAGAGGCAAAATTTCTTGTTAAAAAGTTTTCTCTATTAGAGCCTACAAAAAAGATTTTTAAAGAGAAGCTCTCTTATCTTTTAACTCCATCGGCTATTATTGACCTATTGGCTATTTTACCTGCCTATCGACCTTTAAGAGTGTTGCGTATTTTTGTACTCTTTAGGGTCTTTAAACTTCTTCGTTATACCAAAAGCATACATCAATTTGTAGAGGTATTATCAACTAAAAAATTTGAACTATTTACACTTCTTTTCTTACTTCTTTTTATTGTTGTTACAGCAGGAATAGCTATCTATGTCTTTGAAGAGAAATCAAATAGTAGTATTAACTCTATTTTTGATGCTCTCTATTGGGCATTGATAACCATCTCCACTGTAGGATATGGAGATATCTCACCTGTAACTGTAGAGGGAAGAGTGGTCTCTATGTTGGTAATTATTTCAGGAATTGCCATGATTTCATTTGTAACCTCAGTTATTGTCTCTTCATTTTCTGAAAAACTTGATGAGTTAAAAGAGAACCGACTTATAGAGGAGATAAATAAGAATGATGAGTTTTTAATTATTTGTGGTTATGGTCAGATGTCTCGAATGTTTTTACGTAACTATGCAGAAGAGTTTGAGAGTCGTTATATTGTCATAGAAAAAGATAAAGCAAAGGTAGAAGAGGCACGAAAAGAGGGCTACCGAGCTATTCATGAAGATGCTAGCAGACATGATGTTATCTCTAAGTTCAATATTGAATATGCCAATATTACTCTTTTGGCATTAACAGGGGAAGATGTATCAAATATTTATATTATATTAAATGCTAAATCACTCTCTAAAAAGATTAAAATTATTACTCGTGCAACCGACAATAAAATTGCTAAAAAGTGTAAATTAGCAGGGGCTGACCATATTGTACAACCAAATATTGTAGCAAATAAGATGTTGTTGACTGCCATTACTCAACCTGTTATGTATCATGCTATCTATGCTATTTTAACAGGGAGACATGTGGCACAACTTGATGAAGTAGGAGTAATAAGTCATCAAAAATTGGCAGGAAAAAGGTTAGGTGATATTGACTTTAAAGGGTACAAACTACTCTTTATTGGTTTACAGTATGGAGCAACTGGAGAGTTTATCTTTAATCCTCCTAAAGGGATTCATTTAGAAGAGAGAGATATTATTCTATTAATGGGAAGAAAATTAAGTATTAAATACTTTAAAGAGAGTTATAGGGAGGCAAGATATGGCGAATAAGGCAAGAGCTTTTATGTTTGGTTATAGTAAATCATCATCATTTGTGGCTAAACAGCTTAGCAAGGAACAACTCTATTTGACACTTGTACTCTCTTCATCTGAAGCGTGTGATAGAGCTTATGCAGATGGTTATGTTAATATAAAACAGATAGATATAACTGATGATAATGAACTAGAGAGTTTAGATGTGCAAGAGAGTGACTATTTAATCTGTCTCTTAGAAGATAAACACTTAAATCTATTCTTAACACTATCACTTCATGCACTCTTTCCTGAAACAGTTATTATAGCACTATCGGACTCCTTTCATACGACTCAAAAGCTTAAACTAGCAGGTGCTAAACATATCATAGATATCTATCAAGTGAGTGCCAATAGATTACACAATATACTCTATAAACCCGTTACCACAAAATTGGTAGAGAGACTTCTCTCACCTGATGAGGATTTTTCTTTTAGGGAGATGGTAATACCACAAAATTCTATTATTGATAAGGTTATGGTAGATGAGTTTGATTTTGAAAAGCACTCTATTATTATGGTAGGAATGATAGACCAACGGTTAAGTAATAAATTTCTATTTGTCACTTCGGGTGTTGAAAATAGGTTTGATAGTGGAGATACAATTGTCTGTATAGGTTATAATGATGACCTTGAGAAATTTGAAGAGTATATAAATCAGGAGAAAGAATGAAAATAGCAATCATAGGAGCAGGAAAGTGGGGTCAAGCACTCTACCATGCTTATAGCCAAAACAATGAAGTGGTAATATACTCACGAACCCCAAAAGAGATAGAGAATTTTGTAACACTAGATGAAGCATTGAGCTATGAATATATTATTATGGCAATACCTGCACAGGCTGTTCGTGGGTGGATGGAAGAGAACTTTGAAGATAGAGGACAAAAGCTTTTGGTAGCTGCTAAAGGTATTGAAACCTCAACAGGTGCATTTCTAAATGAGGTCTATGGTCTGTTTGTATCAGACAATAGGTTAGCGTTTATCTCTGGTCCTTCATTTGCTACTGAAGTTCAGAAGTCACTACCTACAGCTCTAAAAATTTCATCTACCAATATGGAGTTGGCTCAAACTTTTGTAGATGCTCTTCCCTCTTTTATAAAAGGGTATGTGCATAATGATGTTGTTGGTGCAGAGGTAGCAGGAGCATATAAAAATGTTATTGCCATTGCAGGTGGGGTTTGTGATGGATTGGAGCTTGGAAACAATGCAAGAGCAGCTTTAATCTCTCGTGGCTTGGTAGAGATGACCCGTTTTGGAGAGCATTTTGGTGCAAAAGCAGAGACCTTTTTATCTTTGGGTGGAGCAGGAGACCTCTTCTTGACTGCCTCTTCTCAACTATCACGAAACTATCGTGTTGGTTTAGGTTTGGCAAAAGGGAAAAGCTTAGATAGAATTTTAGAAGAGTTAGGTGAGGTAGCAGAGGGTATTCCTACAACTAAAGCACTTTTTAATGTAGCAAAAAAAGAGAGTATCTATCTACCTATTGCTGATGAGGTCTATAAGATGTTAAATGGAAAAGAGCCTATGGTGTCTGTGAAGGATTTACTGAATGGTTAATCTGAGGCGAAAGGTTAAGAAGTTTTTTAGAGAGTTTCTACTCTATCATAACAGTTCGCTAGAGTATAGAGCTAAGATTTTAACCTTAGTGGTAGCAGTCAATGAAAAAATTACCTCTTGTGAAGAGGAGCTATTGAAAAAAGTAGCATGTGATATTTACAACCAAGATGAGGAGCGTTCTGAAATCTTGGTTGATACCGTTAAGGAGTATTTTGATAAAATAATTACCAATAATGGTTTAGATTTTGAACATCTTATTTTTGATGTAGAGAAAGAGACAAAAGCAGTTAAACGTTTTGCTAAAAAGATAGATATAGAGTCTCTTCTTCTGTTTCAAGAGTGTATAGATGATGAAGAGGATAGAGTTTATCAATCAAGGGTAATAGATTTTTTAAAAGATTTAAAGGAGCGTTATGAGTAGTGGTTGGGGGTGTCAACATTTGACTACATTTAAAGAGCATAAAGAGTGGTGTAGGTTATTAAAACATAAGTGTGACCCTGGTTGTAAAGGGTGTGTACTCTATGGTAAGTTTGAGTTTACGCAAGAGCATACTCCACCAATAGAAGAGGAGCGAAAAGTGAAAAATCGCTCCGATAATCCTTTACTTTAACCCAATAGTTTTTTTACACAGAGGTTAATGCGACCACCATCGGCACGGCTTCCAATCTCTTTTTTTGCAACACCCATTACTTTACCCATATCTCTCATAGAGGTTGCACCTGTTGAAGCTACAATCTCTTTTACAACAGACTCTAACTCTTCATCACTCATTGGCTCTGGTAGGTAGGTTTTAACAATAGCAAGTTCAGCTAACTCCTTCTCTACTAAATCTTCACGTCCAGCATCTTTAAATTGTGACATTGCATCTTCTCTCTGTTTAGCATACTTCATCAAGATTGCTTCAACATCACTATCAGTTACCTCTCTTCTTTGGTTTACTTCAATATCTTTAATAGCTACTTGAATGTTTCTAAGTGTGTCACGCTTTTGAACATCTTTTGCTCTCATTGCATCTTTAATATCTGATTTTATTTGTGCGTTTAAATTCACTATATAATCTCCTAATTTTTAGGGGATTATACTATAATCTCACAATGAAGCAAATTACAATAGAAAATAGAACATTTGAGTTAGATAAGATTAAGCAGTTATACCCTGCTGTAGTAGTAAAGACAGGTTATAAAGATGAGACCACAGAGATGAGCTTAGAGTGGATTGATGTTGAGTCAAAAGGGAGTGTTGAAGTAGTAGGGTATGGAATTTTTGTTCGTATGAATGAAGAGTCAAAAGAGAGCTTTCTTTATGAGACACGAGAAGAGTTAGATGAAGCTATAGCTAAATTAGCAGAGCAACTTAACAAAAAATAACTAATCTCATATTAATAAATATTAAGCTTAAATCATCGTAATAATGGGATTCTCTAAGTAATAATAGTCTATTATTTAACTCTTATAATTATGGAGCAACAATGAGCAGTTTTCAACTATTACTATTTTTAATATCAGCAGTTATCTTCTATCTTTTCTTTAAGCAACTCTTTTCAAGTTCTTACCCTAAGCGTGGTGTTGACTTTGAAGCTAAAAAAGAAGATGCACAAATTGGTGGAGTTACAGAGGCTAACAAAACTTTTTCACAACCAAAACCACAACTTTCAAGAATTGAACAGTTGCTATATATGGCAGATGAAGCAATAGAGAAAAAAGATTATACTGAAGCAGATAAAGCTCTATCTAGTGCAAATATTATTGAGCCTGAAAATCAAGATATTCTTTTGAAATATGGTTATGTATTACTTATGTTAGAGCGTTTAGAAGATGCTAAAGAGGTCTATGAAGAGCTTCTTAAACTCAATGAGTCAGAAGATATGGCACATGTATCTTTGGCAAAT
The DNA here is from genome assembly GCA_026985495.1 of Campylobacteraceae bacterium. GTDB lineage: Bacteria > Campylobacterota > Campylobacteria > Campylobacterales > Sulfurovaceae > UBA1140. The sequence continues at coordinate 1,788 of JALSQJ010000162.1, read as the reverse complement.
ATTTTACATAAGTTAGGTTCAGATGAAGAGGCTAAAAGACACCATTTAAGAGCTATTGAACTTGATAGCAGTTATGCTCCTCACTACTTTAATTATGCAAATACACTCTATGATTTAGATGAAAAAGAGGAGGCATTAGAGTACTATAAAAAAGCCTTAGCGTTAGATAGTAGTTTAGATGAAGCTAAAAATATGATAGCGAAGCTCTCTTAAAAATTTTCAATGAATATATATCTATATGCAATTATAGCCTTAATTATTATGGGCTTAGTTGCTAGTTATATCTCTTTTCTTGTTGGTAAAAAATCTTCAAAACAGATTATTCAGAGTTTTATTGACTCTCAAAGTAGTATTATATTGCTCTATAGGGGGAACTCTATAAGCATGATTAACCAAGCTGGGTTAGATTTTTTTAACTACAACTCATTAAAGTCACTCTTGGCAAGATATGCAGATATTAGTGAACTCTTTATTGCTGAAGATGGGTGCATAGATAAATATACCTATGGCATTAATTGGGTCAAGATGGCTTTTGCTGATAAAAAGAATAAAAAAAATATTGTTAAAGTAAAAATGCTCTCCAGTGAAGATAACTTAAACCACTATTTTCACATTAAAATCTCTAAAATGATTAATAGCAGTGAGTACATATTGAACTTTAGTGACATTACTAATATTGAGCTTGAGAAGTCAAAAATTTTAAAGAAGTCTGAACTTGACCCATTGACACAAATCTATAATCGTGTTAAGTTAAATGAGATGTTTATGCATATCTTTTTTGCTTCTAAAAAATATAATCAAACCTTAACTATGATACTTTTTGACATTGACCACTTTAAAAAGATAAACGATAACTATGGTCACAATATAGGAGATAGTGTTTTACAGGAGTTAGCAGGGCTTATTAGAGGGCTACTTAGAGAGGGTGATGTCTTTGCTCGTTGGGGTGGTGAGGAGTTTGTTATTATATTACGAGATACCTCTTTACAAAAGAGTAGTTTTTTAGCAGATAGATTACGAAAAGAGATAGAGAAATATCCATTTAACGAGGTTAAAAAAGTAACATGCAGTTTTGGTGTTACCGAATTTTATCAAGGTGATACTAAATCGAGCTTTTTTGAACGTGTCGATGAAGCTCTATACGAAGCTAAAGAGAGTGGACGAAATAGAGTTGTTACAAAATAGGGTTAACCCCTAAAATAGTCAATGGCATTCAAATAACTAAGATTATTAAGCTTCACATTTTTATAAGCAATATCAAAAGCAGTTCCATGGTCAACAGAGGTTCTAATTATGGGTAAGTTTAGAGAGATGTTTATCCCCTCATCAAAATAGAGTGCCTTTAAAGGAGCTAACCCTTGGTCGTGATACATTGCCACAAAATAGTGGTGATTTTTACGGCTATTTGGGGTAAAGGCAACATCTGGCACCAAAGGTTCTGTATAAACCTCTTTACCTATCTGTTTATGTGCTATTGCTCTGGCTTCTCTTATATACTTCTCTTCATCTCCTAAAACACCATCATCTCCTGCATGAGGATTTAGCCCAAGTAGTCCTATCTTTTCACTTTTAAGTAATCTATCACTAATATTTTCATAGAAATCAATCAGAAATTCAGAAAGCTTTTTAACATCTTTTATCTCCTCTGCTACTTGATGAAGAGGAATATGTTCGGTATAGAGTGCCACATACATTTTGGGTGAGCCTAACATCATAATCGCAGGTGCAAAGAAAAACTCACGCAAGGCATCGGTATGCCCTTTAAATGAAACTCCTGCTAACTCCCAA
>JALSQJ010000161.1 GCA_026985495.1 Campylobacteraceae bacterium | reverse complement strand
ATAGTTCTGCTTTTTTCATTATTTATCCTAGCTATATAGTTGTAAGCGAATAATATAATATTAGTAGTAAAGAACAGATTTTAATTAATCGCCAACATTCTCTCTAACGCCAAATTTGCATAATATCGAGTATCCTCATCTACAAAAATTTCATTAATTGGCTCTTCATCTTCTATAGATTTTAATGTATTGTACAAATCTTCTAATGTTGTCTCATTCATTGTAGGACACTCTGGTTTAGTAGAAGAGAGAACATAAGTGTTGTCTTTACGCATTCGATTTACCAAATTATACTCCGTACCAATAGCTACTTTTTGTTCAGGGTCAAGTTCATTGACATATTTAATAAGTTGAGAGGTTGAACCTGCAAAATCAGAAGCTTTGACGATAGCTGGGTCACACTCTGGGTGAACAGCAATCTTAATATCAGGATATTTTTCACGATAAAACTCAATATCATCTAAGGTAAAAAGTTGATGAACAGAACAGAAACCATTAAAACAGATAACATCTGCATCTTGTGGATTACACTCCTTGCCCTCTGCTCCAATGACACAAGATTTTAAATCCATTGAATTGGCAAAATTTTGTCCTAAACATCTGTCTGGCACAAACAGAATCTTCTTCCCACTCTCTAACCCCTTCTCAATAATTTTGTAAGCATTGGAAGAGGTACAAACCATTCCACCCATTTTTCCAACTTTTGCTTTTACAGAAGCATCACTATTAATGTAAGTAATAGGCAAAATATCTTCTGTTTTAACTCCATGCTTATTCATATAGGCTACCGATTCATCAAAATAGGAGCCGTCCATCATACGTGCCATAGCACAACAAGCTATTTTTGGCATCAATACACGTTTTTCAGGTGCTATAATCTTAACACTTTGCCCCATAAACCCTACACCACAAAAAACAACCCAAGGGTTATCATCAGCTTTACATCTACGTGCAAGTTCTAAACTGTCACCAGTAATATCTGCCATCTCAAATACCTCATCACGTTGATAGTAGTGTCCAACAACCGTAACAGGGAGTTTTTTTTTCAATCTTTCAATTTCAGCTTTATAGTCTATACCCATTATTTAATACCTTAGTAGATAATTTAGGAAAAAATACCATATTTTTAGTTAAAATTGCGATAATAATAATTAATCTTGGAGATTTTATGACAAATATACTTCTTTACCTAATTGCTTACCTTTTAGCATCTGTTCCTTTTGGCTTTATTTTAGCAAAAGTATTTGCAGGAGTTGATGTTCGTAAAGAGGGTAGTGGAAATATTGGGGCGACAAATGTTCTTCGTGTTCTCAAAGAAAAAGCTCCAGATTTAGCCAAAAAACTTACCATAATCACTTTTGCTTTAGATGCATTAAAAGGTGCTGTTGTTATTTTAATTGCTATGGCACTTGGGTCTGAACCATCTGTACTTTGGACAATTGCTGTTCTATCTGTACTTGGTCACTGCTTTAGTCCATTTTTGCTATTTGAGGGAGGGAAAGGTGTAGCTACTGGATTTGGTGTTCTATTGGTACTCATTCCAATACCTTCTCTTATTGCTATTGCTACATGGTTAATTGCAGGAAAAGTTCTAAAAATTTCATCAATCTCTTCTTTAATTGGACTAGTAGCACTTGTTATCTCTGCTTACACTATCTACCCTGCTCTTCCAGGAATTCATTCTCATGCACCTATGATGATTATTGCTTTTATTATCTTTTATAAACATATACCTAATATTATAAGAATAATAAAAAGAGAAGAGGCAAAAGTTATATAGCTTATGACCATACATATTGAATCACTCTCATTTGAGTGTATAATTGGAATTTTAGATTTTGAACGAATAGAGCCTCAAAAAGTTACTATTGATGCTAAAATTGAGTATGAGTATAGAGATAATCTATTTATCAACTATGCAGAGGTTATCTCTCTAATTGAAATAGAGATGCTTGAAAAAAAATTTGAGCTACTAGAGACAGCAATTAACCATTTAGAGAGAAAAATTCTATCTATTTTTCCTAATATTGAAAAGCTATATCTTAAAATTTCAAAGCCAAACATCATAAAAAATGCTCAAGTTTCACTCTCTAATAACTGGTTAAATATTTAAAAACTAAAAAAAATGTTCAAAAACGTTAAAAAACAGACAAAAACGTAGAGAAACATTAACCTTTTTCAAAAAATATTTATAAATTGTCGATAAATATTTAAAAAAACTTTAAACTATAGCTTTTTTGTGTTATAATATTAAAAATTATAAAAAAATAAGGAACTTCAAAATAATGAGAATTTTAATAATAGAAGATGAAGTAACATTGAGTAAAACCCTATCTGATGGGCTTAAAGAGTTTGGATACCAAAATGATGTAGCAGGAAACATCAAAGATGGTGAATACTACTTAGGTATTAGAAATTATGATTTAGTGTTACTTGACTGGATGCTTCCAGATGGAAATGGTATTGATATGATTACAAAACTTAAAGCAAAAGCACCTAAAACAGCTGTTATTGTCCTCTCTGCAAGAGATGATAGAAATAGTGAAATTGAAGCACTAAAAGCTGGTGCAGATGATTATATTAGAAAACCTTTTGACTTTGAAGTTTTAACCACAAGAATTGAAGCTAAATTACGATTTGGTGGTTCAAACATTATTGAGGTTGATGATTTAATAATTAATCCTGAAGAGGAGAAAATTATCTATGAGGGTGCAGAGATTGAACTAAAAGGGAAACCTTTTGAAGTGTTAACTCACTTAGCGATGCACAAAGATCAAATTGTCTCAAAAGAGCAACTTTTAGATGCTATTTGGGAAGAGCCTGAGCTAGTTACTCCAAATGTAATTGAGGTTGCTATTAACCAAATTAGACAAAAGATGGATAAACCATTAAATATTACAACTATTGAAACAGTAAGAAGAAGAGGTTATAGATTTTGCTTTCCAAAAGGAGCTTAAGAAGTCGTTTCGTCATTGAACTTGCAGTCGCTATGACTGCAATGCTTATTATTATTTCACTTGTAGTCTCCATATATTTTCATACATCTATTATCAGCAATATTAAAGATGATATGATAAACCAATCAAAATATATTGAAAAACACTACAAAACACAAGAGGAGTATAATCAACAAAGAGACTTAGATTTTTTAAAAAATACCTCTCCATATCAGACAACTATTAGTGACAATCCAGAAAGTTTTCATAAAGATTTAGAATTTATTAGTAACAATGAGAATGGGCATAACTATATACTTTTAGTAAAATCGTATAAAGATGACTCAAAAATGCTTATTATAGAGAGAGACATCACAAAAGAGAAACTACTCATCAATAATATGTATGGTATGCTATTGATACTTATTCTTATTGGTATTATATTTATTATCTATTACGCCTTTACAATTTCAAAAAAACTGATGATTCCACTAAAAAGATTAACAGAGCAATTTACAAATATGCACGATAATCTTTTAAATCAAATAGAGACTAAAAATTTACCTCTTGAGTTTACTAAACTTGCCGATTCTGTAAATCTACTCATAAAAAAAATACAAACTTCTATTAAATATAGACAAGAGCTTTATATTGGTACAGCTCACGAACTAAAAACACCTCTTGCTGTTATGCGTCTTAAAAATCAAATCACCTTAATGAAATATAAAAAACATGATAATGTACGTGAAGCATTAGAACAAAACATTACCTCTATTGACACTTTAACTGCCATGATACATAACCTTTTAGAGTTTGGACGAGCTGAAGGAGCTCAATTTGAACAGCCTCAACGACTAAACCTTATTCGACTTATGGCAAGTAAATGTGAAGAGTATGAACTCTTGGCTCACTCACAAAATAGAGATTTTATTTACCATTTTGATATACCTCACTTTAGAGTTCATATTCAACCTCTTCTTTTTATGCAGATATTTCAAAATTTTATTCAAAATGCTCTAAAATTTACTCCAGAAAATAGTTTAGTAAGTTTAACTACTAGAATGGATGAAGATAACTTTATTATTGAAATTAGTGATGAGGGTAAAGGTATAGATGAGAAAAAAGATCTCTTTGCTCCATTTCAAAGGTCTTTAGAGTCAACAGGTGCAGGACTAGGACTCTTTTTAGCACAAAATGCTGCTGAATCTATGGGAGTAGTCATTAACTTAAAAAATAGAGAAGATAAAAAAGGTGCTATTGCAAGTATCGCTTTCCCACTCAATCGTTTTTTACTTAGAGATTAATTGTTAAATCAAACAATTAATCTTCATCTTCCTCTACACAACTCTTTATTTTAAATAAATCCTAAGGTTAGATAAGTTATAAATCAAATCATATAATAAAATATAAAGTGAGTATATAAATGGCATTATTAATTGCAGATGATTGTATTGCATGTGACGCATGTAGAGAAGAGTGTCCTAACGAGGCTATTGAAGAGAATGACCCAATTTACCTTATTGATTCAGACCGATGTACAGAGTGTGTAGGACACTATGATGAGCCACAATGCATTTCAGTTTGTCCCGTTGACTGTATTGGTTCTGACCCAGACAATGTAGAGACTGTAGAGGAGTTAAAATTTAAATTTTCTCAACTTGAGCTTGAAGTTTAACCTATGATACCACTAACCAAAGCTGTAATTGACATTGGTTCAAACTCAGTTAGGTTAGTCATATATCAACAAAATAGTAACAATGAGCTTTCCATTATTCATGAAGAGAAATCAAAAGTACGTCTTGGAGAGGGTGCATATTTAGCCCATGGTTATCTTCAACCAACTGCTATAAAACGAGCATATGAGACACTCAATAATTTTTCCAATACTATTAAAAAATACCCTATTTCTCAAACCTTATCTATTGCTACTTCTGCACTACGTGATGCACCAAATAAATTGGAGTTCATAGAGTTAATTAAAAAACAGCTTAATATTAATATTAAAGTTATAGATGGTCATCAAGAGGCTAAATATGGTGCTATTGCTGTAGTTAATCTTCTTTCTATTAACAGTGGTATAACTATTGATATTGGAGGAGGTTCTTCCGATTTAGCACTCATAAAAGATAGAAAAATTGTAGATACATTTACACTAAATTTAGGTACAGTACGACTCAAAGAACTCTTCTCTAACTCAAAAAATTGTTTAAAAGAGACTCAAGAGTATATAGACAAAGCTCTATATACTCTTCCTAAACATTTTAAAGAAGATTATGCCATAGGAATTGGTGGAACAGCAAGAACACTATCTAAAGCCATTATAAAGTTTCAAAATCAAGAGGATAAAACTCTTCACGGTTTTAGGTACAATGTAGAGTCTTATGAAGAGTTTTTTACAAAGATTATTAAATCTAATAGAGATTTACATACTGAACTCTATATATCTAACAATCGCCTAGATACTATAAAAGAGGGAACCCTAATTTGGAAATCTATACTAAAAAAGATAGAGGCACAACAGGTAATAAGCTCTGCTGTAGGAGTTCGAGAGGGAGTCTATTTAGAGTCTATGACTCATTAGAACTTCTGTCCCATTGTAAACTCAAAGTTTGCTGGTCTATCTAAACTATCGGGATTAACTGCTTTTGCAAATACTAAATTAATTGGTCCCATTGGAGAGATCCATTCCAACGTAACCCCATACCCTTTCCTTGTAATATCATCGAATTTATTATCACCTATCATACCATAGTCATAGAAAAAGGCTAAACGCATTTTAGCTGCTTTAGAGAGAGGAATACTCGCTTCAGCTGTATTAACTAAACTCTTCTGTCCACCAATAAATGTTCGAACACCATTTGCATCGGTATGAGGTGCAAGACTAAAAGGTTCATAACCTCTTACACTTCCAATTCCTCCCATATAGAGGCGTTCTGGCTTAGCAATATTTCCTTGATTGGTAAGAATTCGTCCTCGTAATTTATATCTTAAAATCAAATCATAATCTATAATATCCTCAAGCCCATAATAGGCACCAAATCTCAATTGAGAATCTACAAATTTTTGGTCACCACCCACTCCTGCATAACCAACAGAACCACCTAAGATAAACCCTTCTCTAGGGATATAAAAATCATCTGTTGAGTCATAGTTTAATCCAAGTGTAAAGAGACTCTTCTCATAACTTAAATCATTAGGGGAGAATAGTCCAAAATCATAACTTTGTGTAGCTAAAATATTATTACTATTATCTACCACTGTAGCCTTATTTTTACTATATCCATACCCTAGTGAACCAAAGAGATTACGTGTCAATTGTTTTCCTACAGTTAAAGAAGCACCAATACTCTTTTGGTCATAAGTAATATATTGAAACTCATTTTGATAGATACTTGCACCTAAACTGTAATCACTATCCCAAATTCGTGGATTATTAATTGATATAGAGTAGTTGGTTGAAATTTTAGAGATGTCAAATGATACAGCAGCATTAATTCCTGAACCAAAAACATTTCTATCAGATACAGAAGCAGAAATCATTGCACCTTGATAAGAGCCATACCCACCACCAGCCTGAATACTTCCTGTAGCAGTCTCTTTTACCTTTACAAGTAGATTAACATGAGTAGCATCAACACGTTCTTGTTCAATATTTACATCTTCGAAAAAACCTCTTCTACCTAAAGCATTTTTTGAATCCTTTAAGTCTGTCATGGAGAATAGATCACCAGGAGCAAGATAGATATCTCGTCGAATTACTCTATCTTTTGTTGTATGATTTCCTGAAATAATAACATCATTAATATAGACTTTATCTCCAGGAACTACTCTATATTGTAAAGCAACTGTATGATTATTTTTATTTTGATTTAAACCTATCTGCACACGAGCATAAGCATAACCTAAATTTGCAATTTTCTCTTGAATATAGGCTCTATCTTTTCTTACCTTCTCAATATTAAATACTTTTCCACTATAAGATTTTAATTCACTCTTAATCTCATCTAAATTAAGAGACTTTGTATCACCCAATATCTCTACACTACCAATCTTATACTGCTCACCCTCTTTAATTTGATAACTCACATCTGCTTTATATGAGCCAGAATCTACTCGCATAAGTGGGTCAGAGACTGTAGCATCTAAATACCCCTGTTGCATATAGACATCTTTTACTCTTTTCCCATCAAAGTTTAACTGATCTAAATGAGCAACTCCATTATGTAACCCAGGGAACCAACCCATAAAATCTTCTTCTTGATTGGCTAAAGAGGTCTCAATATCATCAGTATCAACCTTTTTAGCCCCTTCAAAATCAATCTTCTTAATATAGATTTTTTCACCCTTATTAACATTAAAAACAAGGGCAATACTATCCTCTTTTGGCTCTACATCTACCTCTACAATAGTATCGTAATAGCCCTCTGCTTCAATTTTTTTAATTAATCTTTTTTTGGCAGCCTCCACTTTTCTAGCATCATAAAGGTCACCTTTTCGTAACCCCATAGAGATAAAAAGCTCCTCTTGCTCATCATCACTACTATAACCTTTCATCTCCAATTTAGAGATAACTGATTTCTCTTTAAATGCATAGACCAATCCACCATTTTTAGTCATTGAGACAACAATATCTGAGAAGTAACCTTGAGAGTAAAACTTTTTAATTGACTCATCAATTTTCATAATGTCAAATGGTTCACCTACATGAATACCAGAAATTTCAGTTGCAACCTCTTTAGAGAGGTGAAGTAAGCCATTATATTGAATAGAGGTGATATTTTGAGCAAGAAGTGTGGAGCTTAGTCCAACAGATAATATAAAAAGTTTCTTCATAAAGTTAATTATTCCTTCGATTGTTCATCTATGTTAAGTAATAGCCATTAGTGTATCTATTTTTCACTAAAAAAGTGCTATAATCTGCCAAAAAGTTAAAGAGATTAAGATGAAAATAGGAATTGTTGGCTTAGGACTAATGGGTGGCTCTTTAGGTTTAGCACTTAAAAAACTACCTAAGAAGTATATTATAGTAGGTTATGACCACAATCCATCTCATAAGAGAGATGCTTTACGTCTTAAATTAGTTGATAAAATTGTTGAAGATTTTAATGAAATAGAGGTATGTGACGTAATAGTTCTAACAATCCCTGTAGATGCTATCATATCTATATCTCAGAGACTAATTAATATTCATAAAGAGACTACAGTTATTGACTTTGGAAGTAGTAAAGAGAAGATATCTAATGCTATTCCAAAAGAGATTAGAGCTAACTTTGTAACATCTCACCCAATGACAGGAACAGAAAAATTTGGACCAACAGCTGCTATTGATGACCTATATACCGAAAAAACCATGGTTATTTGTGATATAGAGAAGAGTGGAGAGTACCAAAAAGGTGTTGCAATTAGCCTCTTTAGGGACATTCACTCAAGAGTTGTCTTTATGAATTCCAAAGAGCATGACCGTCATGCTGCATTTATCTCTCACATGCCCCATGCTGTCTCTTATGCCATTGCCCAATCGGTAATGAAGCAAGAAGACCCTAAAAGTATATTAGCTCTAGCAGGTGGAGGGTTTAAGAGCATGAGCCGTATTGCTAAATCTTCACCCACTATGTGGGAAGATATTTTTAGACAAAACAAAGTAAATCTTTTAGAGTCTATTGAGGTATTTAATCAAGAGATGAAACTTTGCCAAACACTCATAGAGGAAGAGAGATGGGACGAACTACACCAATGGATGAGTGAAGCAAATCGATTACATGAAATACTCTAATCTTTATACCTAGTCACCAATTTCTCTAACTGCTCCCTCTCTATTTTTACACTTTTGTCACCATTTTGTCGAGCATATAACTTTCGTACCATCTCTTCAACCTCTTTACTCTCTGAAAGTTTAGGATATAAAATTTTTAATGCTTCATCATATCGGTTTGGTAGCTTTTTTAGTTTCCATTTTTCCAAAAGAGAACTTGGTAGATAGTTGATAGCCAGTGTTGATAAAACACCAAAAACAAAAGCAACAAGCAAGGCTATTGATGAAGGCAGATGAGTATCTTGAAGAGTTTCATTGGTATGCACAATCGAATTAGAGACTCTTTTTGAAGCTCCTTCAACCGTTATGTGGTACTCTTTTGTTTTTAATAGTTTTACTTTTTTAGTTTTATAATTATAGACACGAATTCTCTTTGATGGGATAATAAAATCATGGTCAGAAATAAATACAAAACTTTTTTGATAATGACTCTGTAGCTCTTTTCCTAGTAGTTTACTCTCTATCTTTGCATCATCACTATAGATAGTAACATTTGGGATATTAAACGTTATCCCATCATAATCATCTAGTGTACCCATGCCAGTTAGTTCCAAATGCAACGTTACAGGTCTGTTTACCTTTACCTTTTGATGGTCTATCTTCTCTGTTAATTTGTAATCTCCTACAATATCATGAGCTTTGTTCGGCTTATCTACCTGAACAATTAAACTATCAGAAGAGAGTTGTGTCCACTTAGGAACGTCTATATACCAACCACCTTGTTGACGCTCTCTTGAGCGTTGTGCAACCTTTGCATGAGCAGGTTCAAGTATTAATTTTCCTGCTTTTTTAGGAATGAGAAGATAGTTCAACTCTTGAATAGTAAAAATACCTTTTTTATAGGTTTCCCCTTCACCCAACTGCTTAGAGAAAAAATCTTTAAATTTAGGTGGTTTATAATCTATCTGCATCACATCAATATCTGTTCGCTGTTTAAAGTAGATTGTTAAAACTACAGGTTCACCCAAGTA
>JALSQJ010000160.1 GCA_026985495.1 Campylobacteraceae bacterium | reverse complement strand
GATGGTTATCTCTTTTTTGGCTTCAAATTGACCTCCATAGCCAACTCTCTCTCCTCTTTTTAGTACTCTTGTAGCTACTTTTTTTGCCCAAAGTGAAAGAACTGGTTTTAACTCTAAAGTTTCATATATAGTAGGAAGTTCAGAGTATCCATAAGCTCCAATTCCAAGGCGAATAATATCTTGTTTATTGCACGAAAGACGTAAAGAAGAGGCAGAGTTAAAGGAGTGTATTCTGATATCTTTATAGCCAAGTGATTTGATTTTATCTACAGCTTTTTGAAAGTTCTTCTCTTGCCAAAATAGTTCACTGCTTAACTCATCTGCTGAACGGTTATGTGTCATCGCCCCCACAAGAATAAGCTCTTTCTCTTCAATAAGCTCTAAAGCCTCTTCTATTTGACTCATAGAGATACCATTTCGGTGCATTCCTGTATCTATTTTTAGCTCAACCATTGCCCCTTTTTGAGCATTTTGTATATCTTCTAAGCTGTTCAAAGCAAAAGAGCAGAACTCATCTTCAATAGCTTGGTCTCCTAGAACCAATATAGTTTGAATATAGGGTTTAACTTTTTTAGCTTCTGCATAGCTACGCACAACAGCTTGTGTTAGTCCAAACTCTTGTGAAAGTTGTGCCATAAGTTCAATACCATGACCATATGCATTGTCTTTAAGGACAATAGCAATGCTCTCTTTTGAGCCAGTTCTTTTTGTAAATTGTGATAGATTATGAAAGAAATTCTCTCTATTTATTTTGATAAATGCCATAAAAGAATTATAGCTAAAGCTAATCTATTTTTTATAACTATTGCAATATGATTTCACTCCAATTTCAAAAAAGGGAACATTTTGAGGAAAATTCTATTGATTGTTATGCTACTTTTTGCATCAGAAGTATCAGCAAAAACACTCACTACATGGCATATAAATCAGATTTATAAAAAGGTTTATAAGCACTCTAATATTAATAAGAAGGCTTTAAAAAGGGCATTTGCTTATTACAAGAAAAACTATAGAACAAAGAGATTGTCTCAAAAATATTTAGCTATAGCAGACTATACGAAAACAGCGAGAAAGAAGCGTCTATATATCATTAATCTACAAAAAGGTAGCATCTACAGATATAAAGTGGCTCATGGAAAATACTCTGGAGCAATAGGGGGAAGAGTTAAAAAGTCAAGTAATAGACGTAACTCTAAGATGACTCCTTATGGTTTTTTTAAAGTAGGTTCATTCATTGGAAAAACAAAGAAAAAACACTACCGTTACTTAACTGTAAAGGGGTTACAGTGGTCAAACCGAAAAGTAGGGTTACCTGCTAGAAAAGGTGGTCGTGATGTTATTATTCACCCTGCAAAATATGTTAATAGAGGAGGAAGAAGCCACGGCTGTTTCTCTATCTGCCCTAGAGATAAATGGAATGTATTTGCAAAGTTGAAAAAGGCACTATTTTATAGTTATACAGGTAGGGGATAGAGTTGAGATATCTACCCCCAGAGTGGCAAAAGCAAAGAGCTGTGCTTATGGCTTTCCCTCATAAAAATTCAGATTGGAACAACGATTTAAAATCGGCTCTTGTTCCTTTTATTCGCATTGCACAAGCGATTGCCTATAAAACCCCTGTTTATATTATTTGTGACAATAAAGAGGCAATAAGTTCTCTTTTTTGTTCGACACGAAATATGAGTTTTATCGAAATAGAGACAAATGATACTTGGATAAGAGATTTTGGCTACATCTCTATTGTAGAAGATGAAGAGGTAAAACTTTTAGATTTTACCTTTGATGGTTGGGGGGGAAAGTTTGAAGCCTCTTTAGATAATGAAGTAAATAGAAGACTTCATCAAAAAGGATACATGGGTATCATGCCACTAGAGAGAATAGATTTTGTCTTAGAGGGTGGGTCGATTGAGTCAGATGGATTAGGTACAATTTTGACCACTTCAAACTGTTTGTGTAATAAAAACCGTAATGGTGGATTGAGCAGAGATGAGGTAGAGGAGAGATTAAAACACTATTTAGGGGCAAAAAGAGTTTTATTTCTTGATTATGGATATTTGGCAGGGGACGATACCGATAGTCATATTGATACTTTGGCTCGTTTTGTAAGTGAAAATACCATTATGTATGTTCAATGTTTAGATGAAAAAGATGAACACTATGAGGAGCTTTTAAAGATGCAAGAGCAACTTAGAGGGTTTAGAACATTTGAAGGAGAGCCATATAGATTAATACCACTACCAATGGCTACATCTAAGTATGATAGCAATGGAGATAGATTACCTGCTACCTATGCCAATTTTTTAATAACTGATGGAGCGTTAATATATCCAAC
>JALSQJ010000159.1 GCA_026985495.1 Campylobacteraceae bacterium | reverse complement strand
GAGATTCTGCTCCAAAACTATACCGTGCTATAGGAGATAAGTTTAAGTTTATCTCTAACATAAAAATGAATGAAAAAGGGAAACTAAATGCAAGTGGAGGAACACAGCAAAACTGGTGCGACTACCACAAAAGCTTTATTGATGACCTTTTTCAAGATGGCTATAGACTTCGATATTCTGGAGGTATGGTTCCAGACCTACACCAAATCATGCTTAAAGGTGGAGGGCTTTTTTCATACCCAGCAACATCAGACAAACCAAATGGGAAACTTAGACAACTCTTTGAGGTCATTCCTTTTGCACTTATGTATGAACAAGCAGGTGGTCAAGCCATAAACAACAAAGGAGTAAGACTTTTAGAGTTAGTTCCAGCACACCCTCACGATACAAGCCCATGTTTTTTTGGTTCTAACTATGAGATTTCTGCTCTTCGTAAAGCGTATGGAATAGAAGGCTAATTATGAGCAGTGAAATCTCATTAGATGAGTGGCAACTTAAATTAAAAACCCAAAAAAGAGAGCTTGAAGCGTGTCAAAAAGAGCAAAAATTAGACTCCTGTTTAAAATGCGATAAGCTACTTAAGTGTGAAATTCGTGATGCCTATGTTCATGCAGTATATAATAGTATGAACAAAGGAGCAGGAGGTGGTTTTGAATTTTAATACCCTATTAAAAAGTTTTTGGTTTTGGTTCTTAATAATTTTTATATCAATTCAATTTATACCAATGAATGTACCAGAAAAACTAAAAGATGACCCTACCAAAGAGATAGAGACCCCAAAAGAGGTTAAAAATATTCTAAAACACTCATGCTATGTCTGTCACTCAAATAGTTTACATTTTCCATGGTACGATAAAATTGCTCCTGCTTCATGGTTTGCAAAAGAGCATGTTAAAAATGGAAGAAGAGCTATTAACTTTTCAAATTGGAAAAACTATACAAAAGAGAAACAGCTTAATATTTTAAAAAAAATTCCAAAATCAGTTATTATTCGTATGCCATTACCTAGCTACCTATGGCTACATGATGAAGCTAAACTTTCACAAGATGAGAAAAAATTACTCAAGAAGTGGGCAAAAAATCTTACAGAAAAAATCAAATAAGATAAATTTACTCCTATTTAATTTTTTTTCTGCTATACTCTCTTTATAAAATAAAAAATAAGGAATTAAAATGCCAAAAATTAACAAATACCAAGATATTTCAGAGATAGATAGAGAAGCAAAAAAAGATTTAATTGATAGACACTCTCCATTTATTCACTGTGCAAGTGAAGCAAAAGCTGGTGAACCATTTGAGGTAACTGTTAAAATGGGTAATGAATATACTCACCCAGATGATTTTGACCACTATATTGAGTCTATTACTCTTTTCAATGGTGAAACAAAACTAGCACAAGCTTCTTATGTTCCAGGAACTCTTGGAAATACAAAAGCACATAATACTACTACTTTTACTATTATCCCAACAGGTAAAAAACTTAAATTGGTAGCTCATGGTTACTGTACAAAACATGGTATCTGGGAAGGTACTGAAGTTGAAGTAGCTGTAAACTAATTAGCTGTTTAAAATATATATTCTAATAAACGCTATTGTATTTCTACTATCTTTTGTTATAATTTGAATTATTAATCAAAAGGAAAAAAGATGAAAAAAATTGAAGCAATAGTGAAACCATTTAAACTAGAAGATATAAAAGATGCACTAATTGAAGCAGGTATAGAGGGAATGACCGTATCAGAAGTAAAAGGGTATGGTCGTCAACAAGGACACACTGAACTCTACAGAGGTGCAGAGTATGTTGTTGAGTTTATTCCTAAAGTTAAAATAGAGATTGTTGTAAGTTCAGAGGAGATTGCCAATACTGTAGTTACAATTATAAAAGATACTGCCTTAACAGGAAAAATTGGAGATGGGAAAATTTTTGTCTCTGATATTAATAAAGTTATTAGGATTCGTACAGGAGAAGAGGATGAAGAGGCACTATAAGATGCCTCTTGACACATTACTTAATCTACTATAACTACATTAATTAAAAACATAAATTTAAATAGAGTAGTAACTCGCCTTAGGGTGATGCACAACCAAAGCACTTGTACTCTGCTCTGGGTGTATCTGAAATGTCTCACTTAATTCAATACCAAACTCTTCAGGTTTTAAGATATCAAACAGCTCACGACTCGCTTCTAAATCTGGACAAGCAGGGTAACCAAATGAGTAACGTGAACCTTGATAGCGTCTCATTCTCACATCACGTAGGGTTGCTCCCTCGTCCTCTTTTAAGATGTCCCAATCCATTCGTATCTGTTTGTGGGCTACTTCGGCTAGGGCTTCGGCAAGTTCTACTGAAAAACCGTGAA
>JALSQJ010000158.1 GCA_026985495.1 Campylobacteraceae bacterium | reverse complement strand
TAAATACTCTAAAGCCTCTTCCATTAAGGCAATATGGTAGTTCTCTTGATTGTTAATAAAGGTAAAAAATGAAGCAAAATGTTCCGAACTTGAACTCACGGCATCGGCTAATTTTTTACACTCCTCTTTTGCTCCTATCTCCTCTTGAATACCATCTTTTAAAAACTGTTCAAGGTTATCAAACTGATAAATTTCTGCCATTAATGCTCTAGGTACAGCCAAAATTCCCATCTCTGCCATCATCTGCCCAAAACTTCGTAAGTGAAAAAAAGACTCATCAATAAGAATTTGAAAAATACGATTTAAAAAAGCATCGTTTGAATTTGCTTTTGAATAGTTATAGACCAAAATAAGCTCATACTCTTTGTAACTCTCTTCAAACAGAAAAATAGTTAAAGCATCTTTTGCATCATCAGTTAACTCGACATTAGGATAAGTTTTTGAAACATTGAAAGCTGATTCAACATTCTCATCTTTCATTGTTGAAATAGCACTCTTAATATAGCTTAAATCACTACGCATACGATGAGTTATTGCTTCATCTTGACACTGAACTAATTGCTCCTCAATTGAAGTTAATCGCTCTTGAATGTTCTGTAGCATTACAGAGAGCTGATTTACTTTAATAGGTACTTGGGGAATATCATAACTATAGCTAATCTTATTTTTGACAAAATCATTCTCTAACCATGTAAAATGTTTAAAAAGGATATTGGAAAATTCATATAGTTCCAAACGATTTTCTGTTTTAGACATAAAGCCTGTAAATTGTAGTGCCAACCATGCTTGATGCACCTCTTTAAAAAGTTGTTTCATTAGTTTTCTTCCTCCTCTTGTGGGGTACAATCTGTTGAGATATGATATGAAATCATAGGAAACGTTGGGTCTTCCTGCTTTTTAGCATAAGTATCTAAAGAGGCTTTAAGTGCTAAAGCAACCATTTCAGTACAAGCAGCATCTTCTGGTGATTGATTTTCTAAAAGCCCTAATGTTGCCGAAACCAAATTTTCAGCTTTTGAGAAAGATATCCCTTTGGCTTCAGAAGTTACAATTGAACCTGAAACAATGGTGGTACTACACCCAATTGCTTGAAACGAAATATCTTCAATGATTGGCTCTTCTTCCACTTTAACCTTTAAATAGATAGCAACTTTTTCTCCATTGGTAGGATTTTTTCCCATACCTACACTATCAGCATCTTCAAGTTTTCCATAATTTTGAGGATTCATCATATGCTCTATTAGATGTTCATCAGCTGTCATTATATCCCTTTTTCTGTTTTTAGAAATTATATCGTAATTTTAGTGAACAGATTTCTTAATATTTTCATAGTTAGTACTAACTTTAATATTATAATTATTTTATAATTTTAAAGGAGTCTATTATGAAACTTATTTCAACAACAACAATTTACCTATTATCAAAATCGTCAATACCAATTATTAACTCTACTATACGCCTATACTTACAGAGAAAACTGATTAATTACGTTTAATTTAATAACAACTGCTCCGACTCTTCAAGAAGCTTTTTAATATCTTTAATATAGATATTTTTACGCTGATTTTCAATAATCTGCTCTCTCTCCAACTCTTTAAGATGTCGCTCAACTACATTTCTAACAGTTCCAAGTAGTTTAGCAATTTCTGTCTTTGATAAGTTTTGAAGAAGTTGATAGTAGTGTTTATCGTTAGGATTAATATTTTTCAATAACAATTTAGAGAGTCGCTGAGAAGTAGAATACAAGGACAAGTCACTTGCCAACTCTTCAGATTGACGCATTTGAGAGGCAATATATGGAAAAAAATGCTTATTAAACTGTTCATTAGTTCGTAACCACTCTCTAACTTTTTCAATAGGTAACTCTAGCACTTCTGCACTCTCTAACACCTCATAGAGAACATCATGAGGCTTATTATCAAGTAAAATAAGTGTGTCAAACATATCACCAGCACGATAGATAAAGAGTGTTTGCTCTTTTGCATTCTCTAAATTCATCTGAAAACTTTTAATTTTTCCTTTTAGAACAATATAGAAATATTTATGTAACTCTTCATTTAAAAATGGGGTCTCTTTCTTTTTTAAAGAGACAATTTTACCATATTGTAAAAATTGCTGTTCAAAACTTTGATCTAAGTCCTTAAAGACCTCTATTCCATAATATTTCATTAATTACCTTTCATTGGAGAGTATTATAACAGAATTCAATAAACCATTTCTAAAATATTTCACTATTTTAAAAATATAAATGCATCTAAAGTAGCACAATAATATTTACTAAAAGAGTATAATCAATAAAAAATTAAGGATACAAAATGGACGCACTAGAAAAAGAGTTTTCGCAAAGAAAAGATGAGATTAA
>JALSQJ010000157.1 GCA_026985495.1 Campylobacteraceae bacterium | reverse complement strand
TCATGGACTACTTCATATATTAGGCTATGACCATGAAACGGACAGTGGAGAGATGAGGGAGAGGGAGCGATTGATTATTGAAAAATTTAACCTTCCAGAAAGTTTAATTGTAAGAACAGAGGAGAAGTAATGGATTTTGTCATATTTATTTTGGCAATGGGAGCATTGATATTTGGTGCTGATTTTATTATAAATCAGAGTGAACGTATTGCACTACGTTTTAATATTTCAGAGTTTGTCATTGGCTCTACACTTATTGCATTGGGAACATCGTTACCTGAAATGGCAGCAAGTATGGCAGCAAGTCTTGATGGAAAGTCTCAAATTGCTATTGCCAATGCTGTTGGGAGCAACATTATCAATATATCTTTAGTTCTAGGTATTATCTTTCTTATTACAAAACCATTTAAACCAACTCGTGATTTTTTTGCAAAAGATAGCATTTGGGCACTCTTACCAGTTATCATGTTTCTACTTATGAGTATTGATGGAGTTATTGGAAAATTTGATGCACTACTTCTCTTTATGCTCATGTTTGCCTATATTCTCTTTCTACTTCAAGATTCAAAAGGAATAGAGCTTGAACAAGTAGATGAGGAGTTAAAAGAGAACTTCTCTTGGATACGAAGTATTTCTCTTCTAGTAATTGGCTTTGTTTTTGTTGTATTAGGTGCAAGTTTCGCTATTGATTCAGCATCAAGTATTGCTAAAAGTGCAGGAGTTAGTGAATGGCTTATTGCTGTTGTTGTAATTAGCTTTGGAACTTCTCTACCTGAACTTATTGTATCTATATCGGCTGCACGAAAAGGTAAAGTTGCCATGGCAATTGGAAATATTATTGGTTCAAACCTTGCTAATACCACTATGGTTATTGGTGGTGCTGCCATGATTAATCCATTGGAAATTGATATTACTCAACACTCATATGCCTTTGATTTATCAGTAATGACAGCTGTAACTATTATGCTTATCTATATTACATCTAATAGACTCTACAGTAAACCTGCTGGTATTGCACTACTTATTGCTTTATCACTCTTTTTACAAGATAAAGTAGCACTTCTTGGCTAAGAACCACTATGACCTTATTGTCATAGGAGCAGGTGCATCAGGTATGATGGCAGCCATTACTGCTGCTAGAGAGAAGCAAAAAGTTCTGCTCTTAGAGAAACTTCCTAAAATAGGTGCAAAACTAAAAGCCACAGGTGGAGGACGTTGCAACCTTACAAATAGACTCTTAAATGAAGATTTTATGTCAAAGTTCGGACGAGAGGGTCGTTTTATGTCCCATGCTCTTGAAGCTCTTGACCACAAAGCACTACAATATTTTTTTAAAGAGATAGAGGTAGAGACCCATGCACCAGATGGATTTCGTGTTTTTCCTATTGATCATAACTCTATATCTGTTATTAATGGACTTAAAAAAGAGATGCAGAGGCTAAAAGTAGAGGTTTTAACATCTCAAAGAGTAGAAGAGTTACTACATGATGAAACAGCTATACATGGTCTAAAAACCCAACAAGAGAGTTTTTTTGCCCCTAAAGTTATTATAGCTACAGGTGGAATGGGTTACCCTATATTGGGTGCAGAGGGTGACGGCTACTCACTTGCCAAGTCTGTTGGACACAAAATAACTGAACTTCACCCAGCAATGATGCCCCTAAAAACCAAAGAGGATTGGGGTGCAGAGTGTCGAGCTGATACTATTGCAAAAGTAGAGATGAGAGTTAATATTAAAAAATATAAGAGACTCTATGCCAAAGGTGACCTCATCTTTACTAAAAATGGAATACGAGGTCCAGTTGTCTTAGACTTCTCTCGTGAAATTACCCCTCTTCTTGCAAAATTTGATGAAGTTCCTATTCTAGTAAACCTAACCAAAGGTATGAACGAAGAGCAGATACGACAACAGTTTAAGAAACTTATTAAAAATACTCCTCAAATAACTACTTTAGACCTATTAAAAACACTTTTACCTGAGTCAGTCTCTTTAGCACTCTGTTCATTAAGTGGTGCAGAACCTACTTTTACACTTAAAAAACTCTCTGGTAAAGTTCGTGATAATCTTATACGCCTTTTAGCATGGACACCTCTCACTATTAACGGACATGATGGTTTTAAAATAGCAATGATTACGCATGGAGGAGTCTCACTTAAAGAGATAGACCCAAACACTATGCAGAGTAAAAAAATAGAAGGTCTTTTCTTTTGTGGAGAGGTCATGAACCTAGATGGACCATGTGGAGGATACAATCTTCAATGGTCTTTTTCCAGTGGGTATTTAGCAGGTAGAAATAAGTAAGCTATCTCCTTTTCATTCAAACATGATATAATATCATCAATAAACTTTAAGGGGATAAAAATGACAAGTGCAAAAAAAGAGCTTAGTAGCGAAAGACACACTCTCTATTCAGAAGTAATTGCCGAACATAAAAAAGTAATAGACAAAGAGAGAAACCTTTATGAAATAACTCCAAAACATACCCGTTACCGTATCTATATTGGGCGTTTTTTTGAACTTAAAAGAGGACTTCATTCAGTATTTAATGAACTTAAATCAGCAAAAGAGCATGATACTCTTGAATTTATTATTGACTCTGGTGGTGGATTTGTTAATGAGGGTATGCAATTTTTCAACATTATGCTAGAGAAGTTCCCAGGTAGAACTACTGCTTACCTAGACAACAAAGGTTATAGTATGGGAGCGATACTATTTTCAATGGCAGATAAGCGTGTCGCCTACCCCTACTCTGATTTTATGTACCATAACTATTCATCTGGAGCAATTGGAAAAGGTGGAGAGATAAAGGCTCGTGTTAGCCATACTGATAAATATCTAAAAAAATTTTTTCATGATGTTATTGTAAAACAGGGCTTTTTAACTGAAAAAGAGTATCAACAGATGCTTGTAGGACAAGACTATTGGATGGGGACAAAAGAGCTTTGTAAACGTGGAATTGCTACCCATGTTATTGTAAGTGGTAGAGAGATAACAGCCAAAGAGTTTTTAAAACTACTTAAAAAGAAAAAAACTAAAAAATAGAGATGGGTTTTAAACTACGAGTCTATTACGAAGATACCGATGCAGGTGGAATTGTTTATCATACCAACTACATTAAATTTTGCGAACGAGCTAGGTCGGAACTTTTTTTTCAACAAAACCATCTTCCTAGTGATGGGGAGAAAAGTGGTTTTGTAGTACGAAGTATCAATGCTAACTTTTTAGGTAGTGCTATATTAGGAGATATGCTTAGTGTTACTACTAAAGTATTAAAAAGAAAAAAGGCTTCTCTTATTTTAGAACAGAGTATCTATAAAGAAGATAAACTAATTTTTAAGATGGAGGTAACACTTGCATTTGTTAGTAATGGGAAACCTAAAATTATTCCTGAACATCTTCATAATATATTAGATTTTAAATAGGAGTAATTTTATCCTATTTTGATATAATCACCTTATGAAATTTACCAATAAAAAACTTATTATCTTTGATTTAGATGGAACACTTATTGATAGTTCTGATGATTTAGCTACAGCTATAAATTATATGTTAAGTAGCTTAGGACGTGCAAACTTCTCGTTAGATACTATTCACCATTGGGTAGGAAATGGGGCTCAAACTCTTGTAAAACGTGCTTTATCTGGAAAGAGTGAGATTGACCCAACTTTAGATGAAGTACTTTTTGAAAAAGCTCTAAAAATATTTTTAGAGTTTTACTCAACAAACTTAGCTGTTAAAACCATTACCTACCCTCATGTTCACACAACACTTGATAGATTAAAAAACAATGGATTAACTTTAGCCATTGTCACAAATAAACCATTTGACTTTATAGAGCCTATTCTATCTGCTTTAGCGTTAGAAAACTACTTTGAACTTATTTTAGGTGGAGATAGTTTATCAAAAAAGAAACCAGACCCTGAACCATTACTTTATGTTTGTAACAAACTTAATATATCAACTAAACAAACTGTTATGGTTGGAGATTCAAAAAATGATATTATCTCAGCAAAATCGGCAAATATTGACTCAATTGCTCTCACTTATGGATATAACTATGGAGAGTGCATAAGTATCTATAAACCAAATGCTATTTTTGATAATTTTTCAGATATATTAAGTTTATGTATAGAGGAGTAGCTGATGTTAAAAAAAAATAAAATAGCTATAATTGGTGGTGGTGTAGCAGGTTCAACCTCTGCAATTCATCTCGCTCAATTAGGATTAGAGGTAACCCTTTTTGAAAAAGAATCAAGCCTAATTAGTGGACCACCCTTTTGCCATCTTCATGCAGGGGGAAATCTTTATCGTGAGATATCAAACAAACAGTGCATTACCCTACTAAAACAGTCGATAGATTTTGCAAAATTTTACCCATTTATTGTGGACTATAGACCAACAGTTATTGCCCTACCAATAACAGATAAACAATCTCCTAACAATTTAATAGAGCGTTTAGAGCTACTAAAAAAAGAGTATCAAACACTTATAGAAGATGACCCTCTAAATAATATTTTAGGTAAAAGTGATAACTACTATAAACTCTATACAAGAGAAAAGATAGAGCAACTCAAACAGTATTCAACCGTTACAAAACCCTCAACCAGTGACGAGTGGATAATCCCACTTGCACATCATCTTGACTTAAATAAAATCCAATTTCCACTAATTTTAGTACAAGAGTATGGGTTAAACCTATTCCGTTTAGCTTCAGGGGTAACTTTGACTCTACAAAAGATGAATAATGTAACACTTAAAACCAAAACAGAGATTACCAATATTATAAAAGAGCAAAAAGGTTGGAGAGTAGAGTTTAATAATCAATATGATAATTTTGATTATATCATTAATGCTTCTGGATTTAGAACAGGTAAGATAGATGATATGATAGGAGTGCCTTGTAAACGTATGGTAGAGTTCAAATCGGCTTATGTTAGTTATTGGGAAGAGGAGAGTGAGACTATTTTCCCTGAACTTATTGTGCATGGTGAGCGTGGTACACCACAAGGTATGGGACAATTTACCCCATACCCTAATGGATACTTTCAATTGCATGGAATGACCAATGATATAACTCTATATTCAGATGGCTTAGTTGCCAATACTCCACAAAGTTGTCAACCTGAACTTAAAAAAGATTTTATGAAGAAGATTGAAGTCTCATGGAGTAAAGAGGAGACATATCAACGTACCAATAGTGCAATTAAACATCTCTCAAAGTTTATACCAATGTTTTCTAAAGCTACAGTAGCATCAAAACCCCTTTTTGGGGCTCAACAAATTCCAGGAGATGACCCAACCTTACGTGTTGCAGAGGTATCTTTTCCTACAAAAGGGTACGCACGATGTGAAATAGTAAAAGTCTCTTCAGTAATTGACATGGTAGATAGTATCACTAAAGATTTAATTGAGTTAAACCTTTTAGAGAAAAAATCTCAAGTAGAAATTTCACTCTCTTTTTTAGAAAATTTAGATGAGAATAGAGTTCAAGAGTATGCAAAAGAGATTGCAAAAGAGAGAGGATATCCAGCCTCTTTAGCTCAAAGAAATATCATTAACCAACTATAGTAGAGACTATCTCATAAAGGTTTTTAGAGATTCCATCATACTCTAGTACCCTTTTTAAAACCCTTTCCATCTGCTCTTGATTTGTAGGATTCATCTTTTTATAAAGTTTAAAACCACCTGCTAATCTTGAAGCTATTTGAGCATTAATAGCATCTATCTGAATAAGTTTATCTCCTATGAACTCATATCCACTTCCATCTTTAGCATGAAAAAATTTACTATTTCTCATAAAGCTACCCAACAATGCACGAACTAAATTTGGAACTTCTATATCATAAATTTCACTATCTTGTACCTCTATAACCCTATTTAATGTTCCCTCTCGTTTAGATAGTGCTAAAATAGAGAGATATTTATTCATTACCAAAGTATCGTTTTTGTAGCGTTCATAAAAGTTATTTATCTCATCTTTTGAATACCATTGTGAAGAGTTCTCAATAATATCAAGTGCTACTACCCTATTACTCATAGAAGAGGAGTCCCAATAGTGTTTTTTTGCTAACTCAATGAACTCTTTTTTATCTAACTTAGATAGGTATCTAAGAGCAATATTTGCTAATGCTCTCTCGCCTATGCTTCTACTATCTAGTTCACTATTTGTAGGTTTATAGTTTTCATGATAAAGTTCTAAAAACTTCTCTTCATAACGCTCTGCTAATCTTTTTTCAAGCTTCTCTTTTGCAAAATCAATATCTTCAAAGTCAATAATTTCTTCTCTTTGCATTAGTGTTGATACTGAAGGGAGTTCTAATAGAAGTGCCTTATATGAGAGGTCAAGTTGACTATCTAAAACATATTCAAATGCCTCTACAAACTTTTCATTTAACTCACCACTAGCCATAATACTCTTTAGGGTCTCAATAGCAAAACTCTGCATAGCATCATAACGAGCAAAACTATTTTGGTCATACTTCATACCAAAGGTGTAATCACTCTCTTTTTGCTCAACCACTATAGGAGCTGAGAAGTCTCTATTGACTGAAAGATATGGTTTCTCTTTTAGTCCATTAAAACTAAAAAGTTGCTCCTCTTGAGATATAATTAAAATCTTCTCTAAAATCTCCTTACCACTCATATCAATTAAACCTATTTTAAAAGGAAAATAGTAAGGTCTCTGCTCTACTCCTGATGCACTTTTTGGAATTTTCTGTTTTACATGAAGCTCATAGACTCCATCAGAAAAACTCTCTTTTAATTCTAAAGTAGGTGTTCCAGATTGGTCATACCAGCGTCTAAATTGGGTTAAGTCATGACCAGAAGCACTACTCATTGCCCATAAAAAGTCATTGGTGGTAACTGCTTTTCCATCAAAGGTATCAAAATATAAATCCATAGCTTTTTTATAGTTCTCTTCACCTATTAATGTATGAATCATACGAATAACCTCTGCCCCTTTTTCATAGACAGTAGAGGTGTAGAAATTATTCATGCTAATGTAAGATTTTGGTTGAATAGGGTGTGCTGTAGGTGAAGCATCTTCAATAAACTGAAACTCTCTTAATGCTTTAACATCATCTATTCGTTGTACCTCTTTAGAGTTTAAATCAGCAGAGAAACATTGGTCTCTAAAGACTGTTAACCCCTCTTTTAAAGTGAGTTGAAACCAATTTTTACAAGTTATTCGATTACCTGTCCAATTATGAAAATACTCATGAGCAATAATACTTTGAATACGCATAAAGTTATCATCGGTGGCTACATCACTGTTGGCTAACACAGCTGAAGTGTTAAAGATATTTAACCCCTTATTCTCCATCGCCCCCATATTAAAACTATCGACTGCTACAATATTATAAATATCTAAATCATACTCACGACCATACTGCTCTTCATCCCAAATCATCGCCTCTTTTAGAGACCTCATCGCATGGTAACACTTTGATTCATTACCAAGGTCACAGTAGATATTGAGTTCAACTTTATTACCTGAAGCTGTTATAAACTCATCAGATATTGAGCCTAAATCTCCTGCAACCAATGCAAATAGATAGGAAGGTTTTGGGTGTGGGTCATACCATGTAATAGTAGCTCTACTATCTTCTAGTTGCATATAGTTTTTTTCAATATTTCCATTAGAGAGCATTACAGGATATTTGGTAGCATCAGCAATAATAGTTGTTCTATATCTACTCATAACATCTGGTCGGTCAAGATAGGGTGTAATACGACGAAACCCCTCTGGCTCATTTTGAGTACAAAAGATTGACCCCGACTGATACAAACCTTCAAGCTCGGTATTTTTAGCAGGATATATTATGTTTTTAATCTCTAAACAAAACTCTTTTGAAAGATTAGAAATAGTTAAAAGCTCATCTTCGTAACTAAACTCAAACTCTTTACCATCTACTTTTAATGAAATTAACTCCAAATCAATACTATCCAAAGCCAAAAACTCAACTGACTCATCAACTCTCTCTATCTCCATAATATTAGTAACAATAGTATGCTCTTCAAAAAGCTCAAAAGTTAAATCTACTGACTTTATATTAAACTCTGGCTCTTTATAATCTTTTAAATATACTCTATTAATTTCACTCATACTCTCTCTTTTAATTTAAATCTTTTTTAAAGTTTTGAAATTATACTCTAAAAAACTCCAATTGTGAATATTTAGATTTAATTAAAAGCTTTAGCATACCCCCATGCTCCAAAACTCAATACTCCATATAATATACCTATAAAAAGTAACTGTTCTGGGTTGCTTTGAAACTCATAATAGAGAATTAGTATTGTACCAATAGATAGCCCTACTATAGAAAAGAGTGTAATTAAAAGTAAACTTTCTGTTTTATCTCTTATGCTAAAGTTAGCAATAGACATTAATAGAGAGACCAACAAAAAAGTGATACTTCCAAACTCTAAAATAAGCCGTAATCCTCCTATAGCAATAAGCAGACTTGCTATCATTGCCATGCCAACTATAGCATATTTGGGAATTCCATCTTGACGATGAGAGAGTATTTGAGGTAAATAGCCATCATCTGCTATTCGTGCCATCTGTCTTGATGCACCAAAAAGTGTACCATTGATGGCACTACTCGTTGCCAATATTGCTCCAAAAATAACTAAATTTTCACCCCATTCTCCCATGATTTCACCTGCTCCTGTAGCAAGTGCTGACTCTTTATTTGCAATTAAATCTTCTGTAGGTATTGCAAAAACAGCACTTAATGCAATAACAAAGTAAATAAGTGCCACCAATACAATTGCCCAATAGATTGCTTTAGGAATATTAACAGTAGGATTCTCCATCTCATTAACTGCATTTATAACCAACTGAAACCCTTCATAGGCTACAAAAGTAATAGAGGAGACAATTAAAATTTTCAAAAGTGGTGTTGCTTCAAAATCTTTTTCTATTGTAGTTGTAAAGGTATGCCAATCGGTATCAGTATAGGCAATAAGCACCATTGAGATTAGAAAAAGAATAATAAGCTTTCCATAAACCATAAAATCCTCTAACTTTCCCATGCCTTTAACACTCCATAGATTGATAGAGGCAAAAATCATAATAACAATAACAGCTAAAAGTTTTCTAAAAAGTTCCTCTTCAGCCATTGAAGTTCCACTTAAAATATAAGATGAGAAGGTATAAGCATAGAGAGCTAGTGTACTAATATATCCAAAAATAGTGTACCACCCAATAAATGAAGCAGCCATATGTGAAGATGGGTAAGTTCGTTTAAAAAAGCTATAAGTTGCACCTTCATCTTGATAATAGACTCCTAATTTTACATAGGAGTATGCTGCTAACCAAGCAATACCTCCACCAAAAGCAATAGCAAAAGGAGCTAAAGCTCCAACCATTGCTACTGAAATTCCTAATATTGTAAAGATACCTCCACCTACCATTCCCCCAATTGCAATGGCAAGTAACTCTTTAAAACCTAAGTTTTTATGCATTTTAATATAACCTTAAGAAATATGCTCTATTTCTCCATTAAGCTACTTTTTCTCTCTGAATAGAAACCTCTGCACTTTGTAAAATATAGCGTATCTGCTCAAATGAAACCGTTGGAAAATCTTCTAAAAAATCTTTAATATTCTCCCCAGCTAATAAATAATCAAATAGATTTCGTACAGGAACACGTGTACCTTTAAAAACCAATAAACCATTTAAAATATCTACATTACTTTCTATGGCAGTCATTATGTATCCTTATATTGAATTTTATTTATTATAGCACGAAGTGCTTAGGGGAGGGGAAGAACAGGAGTAACTCCTGCTCTATATTTAATATTTAAATAATATCTATT
>JALSQJ010000156.1 GCA_026985495.1 Campylobacteraceae bacterium | reverse complement strand
CATACAAACATCTGTTCAGCAGGTGCTAGAGAGGGTACAATTCAGTGGACAAATGATGATAGAAACTCACCAGATTGGTCAAATGCCAAGTTGATTTTCTTACAATCATCTCACGCTGCTGATGCTGGTCACTACTTCCAACAAGCAGCAGGGAGAATTGCTGAGGCTCGTAAAAAAGGTGCAAAACTTGTTGTTATGGACCCTCGTTTATCTAACTCTGCAGGTATGGCAGACCTTTGGGTTCCATGTTGGCCAGGTACAGAGGCAGCTCTATATCTCTACCTTGCAAATCGTATTCTAAATGAGAAAGATATTAACGGTAATGACTTAGTTAATCACAATTTTGTAAAAAATTGGGTCAACTGGGATAGACTTATGAAAAATAGAGAGTATCTAGCTCTTCTTGTTGAGAAAAAATATATTAAAGCTGTACCACAAGGTGATAGTTATGAAGATTTCATTAAGATGATTTCTGAAATGTACACACCTTATACACTTGATTTTGTTGTAAAAGAGTGTAGAATAGAGGCTCGAATTGTTGAAGAGCTTTACGATATGTTTATTGATGCAGGTGCAAGAGTTGCAACCTATATTTGGAGAGCTGGAACTATTGGACACCGTGGGGGTTGGATGAATGCTCGTGCAGGATTCTTACCATTAGTTCTTCGTGGTTCAATGGCAGGTGATAAAGGTGGTATGGGACTACACCACTGGCATGTTATCTCTGTAAATGGTCGTGGTGAAGCAGCAACAACTTCAGGTGAAAATCCTAAAAAAGTTGATGCATGGAATGAGTTGGCATGGCCACCAGAGTATCCATTAAGTACTTATGAGATGAGTCATATTCTTCCTCATATGCTTTTAGATGATGAGTGGAGAGAGAAGTGGAATAAAAAAGGTCTGAATGTTCCAGAAAAATTAGCAGTTTATGTGCCTAGAATGTATAATCCAGTTTGGATTAACCCAGATGGATTTAGATGGATTGAAGCACTTAAGAGAGAAGATAAAGTAGAGTTGAGTTTTAACCTCTCTCCAACATGGTCAGAGACAAACTGGTTCTGTGACTATGTTCTTCCAGTTGGACTTGCTGGTGAGCGTCATGATCAACACTCTGAAGCGACACAACCAAGTAGATGGTTAAGCTTTAGACAACCAGCCCTAAGAGTTGCACTTGAGAAACTTGGGTGGAAACCTAAGCACCCATCTCGTGGTACACTAGAGGCACACATGGCAGCTGGTCTTGGTGAGATTTGGGAAGAGGTAGAGTTCTGGGCAAACCTTATGACCGACTATGTTGACCCAGATGGTAGCCTTGGTGTTCGTAAATATTGGGCTTCTAAAAAAGACCCAAGTAGAGCTGTAAGCATTGCAGAGTGGTATCAAGCAGCGTTTGATAATCTACCAAACCTTAAAGCAACAGCTAAGAAGAAGTATCCTAAATCTGAGTTCCCTAACTATGAGCTTATGAGAGATATGGGAACATGGCTTGAAGAGGACAATATATATAGACCTCAAGAGAGACCATTACGAAAAGAGGGTGATAAGTATATTGCTCATGGACATGAGTACTCTGTTGATGAGATAGAAAAAGATGAGTTTGGAACACTTATGGTAGAGGGACACCATGGTGAGAAACATGCAATTGGTATTGAGATTGATGGTGAGATACATCAAGGGTTCCATACATTAAGTAAAAAATTAGAGTTTTTCTCTGAGTGGTTTGCTGAGTGGAAATGGCCAGAGTACGCTGTGCCAATCTATCCAACTACTAAAGAAGATAGAAAGAAGATGATTCACTTAGTAAGTCAAGTTCACCATGATTTTATGGAGAAAGAGAATGAGTTTGCGATGAATAATATTTACAGATTACCGTATAATATTCATACACGTTCAGTTAACTCTAAACATTTAATGGAGATTTCACAAAACCATAATCCTGTATGGATTAATGTTGATGATGCGAAGCGTCTAAATATTAAACAGGGTGATGCTATTAAAGTAACTATTGTAGATACACTCTCTAATATTGAGTCGGGTTACTACATTGCAATGGCTGTTCCAACTGAAGGAACTATGCCAGGTGTTGTTGCAAACTCACACCATGCTGGTCGATGGAAGCTTAAAAATGCTGTTGATATTCCTGGATTCTCTCACCAATTAGGTGTAATGGGATTAGGTGCACCACTTTACGACATGACAATGGATGGTAAAATTGGAACACTTAAACCAAAAGAGGGTATAGATAAAGCGATGTTAGCTCGTAGAGATACATGGCAGTTTAAAGAGTACAATAAAGACCTTGATAATATCTGGTGGGACGGTCTTAGTGGTGCATGGCAAAATGCTGTTATGGCTACACACTCTGACCCAATTGCTGGTAACCATGGTTGGCATCAAAAAGTTATTATAGAACATGCTGGAAAAGATGATACTATTGGTGATATCTATGTTAACTATGAAAATAACTTTAAGGTTCATAAAGAGTGGCGAGATAAATTAACTCGACCTCTTCAAGCAGGTGATAAGTTGAGAAGACCATTACATATGCCACGTACAGGTCCAAAAATCTCTTTCAAAGGTTATTCGGTAAATATTACTGAGTAATTTTTCTATTCATGAGGTACTCTACCTCATGAATACTCTAATTTTTTTACTATTTTCACAATCAATTTTTTATTAGGTAAATTTATTGTGAAAGTGGTATGATGTGCCATTAAAAACATAGTGAGTAAAGTATGAATATAACGTTAGAAGATATAGAGAATAGAACTGCCCTATATGCATTGATTTCACGATTGATGATAACAGAGGTAGATGAAGAGTTTCTAAAGTCAATTGAATCAAACAGAGAGATATTAGAGCTTTTCCCAAACTATAAAAATTGGAAAAAACGAAAAGAGTTTAATGTAACCATTTTAAAAGAGAGGTACTTAGATGTTGATTTTACTAATCTCTCACTGCTTCATCTTGTTCCGTATGAGACCTTCTACACACGTGATGACCAAATGGTTGAGAGTGCAGGAGATAATCCTGTAGTAGCAATTTATGATAGTTTAAACTTTGATGTCAATTTAGAAAAGGGTAGAGTTGTAAGCCCTGACCATATTGGGATTGAGTTAGAGTTTATGTATATGCTTTGTGATTCTATGAAAAAAGCATTTGAGAATAATGATAATGATGCACTTCATGAGTTTTTACTTATTCAAAGAGGTTTTCTAAAAGACCATCTTCTAAATTGGGCTCCTATGTATCTGATTAATATGAAAAAAGAGTCAAGAACACCACTCTATCATGATGGTGCTGAGTTGGCATTAGAGTTTATGTTGAGTGACTATGAGTATGTCAATGAGCAACTAGGAATGCCATTGGTGGAGAGTATTTAAGATGAATTTACTTTTTGATGTCTCAACCTGTGTTAGAGCAACTAGTAAATTTTCAGAGTGTACCAAATGTGTCGATATCTGTCCTGTCAATACCATAGAGATAGTAGATAATATTCCTGCTTTTACACCATCGGCTTGTACTACATGTGGGGGGTGTGTAGGTGTATGTCCTACTGAATCTTTTTCACTTTCTGGTTTCTCATCAGTAGAGTTCTTCTTTAAATTTTTAGAAGAGGAGAGTAGTGAACTTGTATGTCAAAAAGATCTATACTCTTGTCTCTCTGTTTTAAGCGTTGAACACCTTATTGCCATGGCTATTGCTTCAGATAATCCAGTTGCTATAGATGTAGATGCATGTAGTTGTGGAGGAGAGAGTCCAAAACTTCAAGAGCAACTACGACTCAATATTGAAGAGGCCAACTTTGTGATGTCAACTTTTTCTGACAAAGAGATTTTGATTAAAAATAGAAACAGTGAGATAGAAAAAAGAGAAGAGGAGGTAAAGGTTGCAAGTCGGCGTTCACTATTCTCTTTAAAGGGTGCAATTAAGAGCAAACAAGCTTTTGAAGAGGCTGTAGATGCTGATGAACTTAAAGCTTTTGGGATTGAGTTGAGCGATATTTCAAAAATTAAAAATAGAGTTATTCCAGATAAAAGAAAACTTCTCTTTTCTGTGCTTAAACGCTTAGACAAGCCAGAGAGTTATGAGGTGTTAGCAACTGAAGATATTAACTTTACCTCTCAAAAATTTGTTGATGAGAGTTGTACAAATTGTCAAATCTGTTACAGAATTTGTCCTACTGGTGCATTGAGTTCAGATAGTAAGTTTTCACTTATTAACTTTGATGCAATGCTCTGTGTTAAGTGTCATCTCTGTCATGATGTTTGTGAACCAAATGCAATTCAATTACAACCAGGTTTTGAGATTAAAGAGTTTTTTGAACCAAGCCAAAGAGTTTTAGCAACCTTTGATCTTAAACGGTGTAATGAGTGTGGAAACTATTTTACTTATCATGGTGGAGAGCAGATTTGTATGCGTTGTAAAATTGAAGAGGAAGAGGCAATAGAGCTTCATGAGTTAGCACGAACAAGGAACAATGTATGATGGAGATAGCAGTTGAAGCTTTAGTGAGAGGAGTTTTAACTTAATGAGACCAGAAGAGATTAAACCAGATACCGAGCTTTGTACTATTTTAGGATTTAATGCTCAAACAGGTAATTGTAGAAGGTACTTTAATGCCTGTTTAAAACGAGATAAAATTAATGCAACAGCTATAGCTCTCAATATTAAAGAGGAGCATTTTGTCTATACCATGACCAATTTAGGTGCATCTAAAGTGACAAGAATGATACTTGAACATGAGTTTGCTAAAGAGGTTATACCCTATTGTGATGCGTTAGATGAGTCAGCAAAAGAAAGAGAGTATGTTGATTTTGTAGAGGTTACTGATGGAAAGATTAATGGGTATTGTCTTGAAGATAAGATAGCTAACTATACTAAAAATCCAGAGTTTTTAGACCTTAGAGAGAGACTTGCCATGAAGATGATGTTATTGGCTAACCGTTGGTACGGTGCTAAGATAGATATGGATTTAATTCCAACAATGATTTAGGAGAAGAGAGTGAATAAATTTGAAGATTTAGAAGAGTTAAGAGCTGAATTTGAGGCGATGACAGGTGAGAGCAATCTCTATTGTAATGATGGTTCATGCCCTAGTGATGAAGAGACAGATTTAATAGATTATCCCTCCTATACAGAGGCTCTCTATGCAAAATTGGTAGCACCACACGTTTCAGGTATCTACCTATCAAGATGGGATATTAAAGAGATTGCAAATATTGCAGGTGACTCAATGGCAATTCATCCAAGAAAACGTATGTTTGAATTACTTATGAAATTTGCTATTAGTAAAGAGCGTATGGAGTTGGTTTTAGATGCACTAGAGAACCATATGAGAGATAAAATAGATATTTACACAGAGATATCTGAACAGTTTCCATACTCTGCACCTATTTTTAAAGAGAAGATAGATAAAGCAGAAGCAACTATTAAGTTGTTTCCTCAAATTTTAAAAGAGTACTTTTAATCTATGCAGACCAATTTAGAAAAGAGGGCAGTAAAAACTTTAAAGCTTGTTCTGATGAGCTACTAAATGCTTTTTTAGAAGGTTTAGATGAGTTCTATTATAATGGTGAAGAGATATAGTCATTTTTGTTACTATTTTAGAATTATATTTGAATAGTTTACTATAAGTTTTATCAATAGAAAGAAATAATTTTAAACTAATAATATTAATCTGCTATTAATTGTTGCTTTACTACAATTAAAGCATGAAAGCTATCTCAAAAATTTATCTTATCATTATTGTTATGGTTCTATTTTTACTTATTGGTTCTATACTCTTTTTTAAGTATGAGAGTCACAAAGATAGACTGCAAGAGTTAAGAGGATATATTGTTGAGGATTTTAAAAAAGTATTGGCTTATGAAAACGCTAGTCTTCTAAGTTTCTCTTTGGCTCTTGCTGAAGATGGTAAGTTAAAAGAGAGTTTGCGAACTGAGAATCAAGTTTCTGGATATGAATTGCTTTATGGTATCTCTGAACGATTTAAAAAATATACTCACATTAAGAAACTTCGTTTACAACTCTTAAATAATGATTTTGAAATTTTTGCTCAAAATTGGAAAAAAAATTCTGTAGGAATGCCTCTCTCTTGGTTTCGTAGCGATTTAAGTAAATTAAAATTTGATAAAAAACCAAAAGTAGGTATAGAGACAGGAAGACGTTTGACGTTTAAAGCAACCATTCCTATTCAATATGGAAAAGAGTATATTGGCTACTTGGAAGTGATTAAGTTTATTGATGAGTTTGCTGACAAATTACATCAACAAGGTATTGAACTTTTTGCATTAATGAATCCTAAATATATTATAGAGTCATCACTTATGAAAGAGTTTCCTAAGTTAGAAGGTTATGTTATTGCCAATGAAAACTACAATAAGAAGATAAAAGAAAAAGTTGAACTATTAAATTGGAATAGGTTAGAGAGTTTGGGATATTTTAAAAAGTTTGGGATCTTTTCGGTTCTTATGCCAATGTATAATGGAGAGCATATTGAGATTGGGAAATATTTGATTGTCTTAACACCAAAAAAATTTAGAGAGTATCAAAAATTATATCAAGACTTCTCTTTAATTAGTCGTTTTTCAGATGAAGATATTTATAATTTTGTAAAACGATGGGAACATAAATCTGGAAGTTATAAAAATATAAAAGATAAAGAGTTGTTAGAACTTCTTCCAAAATTAAGAGAAAAAGATAAAGTAGATTTAATAAGAGTAGCAGAAGATAGATTACATAAATATACAAAAGATGAGTTAATTGATATTATTTTAGAAAAAAATTATAAAGTTAATAAAATAGGAAAGATAGAATGAAAATATTAATTTTAGAAGATGAAAAAATTTTAGGGATTTCAATGCAAGAGTTTTTAGAGGATTCGGGGTATGAAGTTGTTCATTTTACTAATTCAGGAAAAGCATTTGATAGTATCTACTATAAGGCTTATGACCTGTTGCTCTTAGATGTTAATGTATCTGGTAAACAGAATGGATTTGAACTCTTATCTTCTCTTCGTGAATTAAAAATTTCTACACCTGCAATATTTATTACCTCTTTAAATAATATTGAAGATTTGACTCAAGGTTATGCTTGTGGTTGTTGTGACTATATTCGTAAACCATTTGATTTAGCAGAGTTAAAATTACGTGTAGAGCAGGTTATTAAGTTGCACTGTTTTAGTTCTGTTGAAGATATTATTGAGTTGGCATTTAATTATAGGTATGAGACTAAAAAAATGCAACTTTTTTTAGAGGACGAGAAGATAGCTCTTAGCAAAACAGAGACAAAGCTTCTTGAGCTTTTAGTTAAACATAGAGGTTCAGTTGTAACCTATGAGATGTTTTGGGAAGAGGTTTGGGGTGAGTGGGTTGACCCTACAAATATTCGAGTGCAAGTAGGTAGTTTACGTAAAAAACTTAAAAATAATTTTATTAAGAATGTACGTGGGGTAGGGTATAGCATTGACCTTTAATTCTGAAAAGTTTGCTAAGAGATACGCTACTAAATATACATTAATATTGGCAGTTCTACTTATTTTTCCGTTGGTGGTCTATTTGATGTTACTTTTACAAATAGATAAAGCAAAAGTTGAACTATCATTAGAGAGTCAGGTATATAAAGTAATTACTGCTATGGATAAGTATAATAATGATGAAAAAGTTTTTAAGTTTCCACGCTATAAAGAGTTCTCTACAGCACTTTATAGTAAGAATTTCAATACTATATTTTCTACATTAAATTTTGAGCCCTCTAATTTTTCTGTTGGGTTCTATAGTTGTAAAAATCACTATTATCTTATTTATCCTTTACCTAATAACTACTATTTTGGTTCAAAATATCTATTGGTCTCAACAGAGCATCGAGCTAATGAAATTTATATGTTTGTCCTTTTAGGAGTATTGATGATTTTAATTACCTTATTTGTACTCTCTTTTCGTCTCTTTAAGAATTTTTCAAAACCATTTGAAGATGTCAATCTTAGGTTGGATAATTTTATTAAAGACTCTATGCATGAGATAAATACCCCATTGAGTATTATAAATATTAATTCAGATATGTTTGCTAATAAATATGGAGACAATAAGTATCTGCAACGTATAAAATCAGCATCTAAAACATTAGCAACCATCTATGATGATATG
The DNA here is from genome assembly GCA_026985495.1 of Campylobacteraceae bacterium. Taxonomy (GTDB): domain Bacteria; phylum Campylobacterota; class Campylobacteria; order Campylobacterales; family Sulfurovaceae; genus UBA1140. Next base: position 1,780 of record JALSQJ010000156.1, on the reverse strand, counting down.
GACTATCTCATTAAACAGGGGAGAGTAGAGCATAACATTCAACTTATTAATGTTTCAGAGTTTATTCAAAATAGAGTAGATTATTTTAAAGGTGTAGCAAATTTAAAACATCTATTAATTGAAACTAAGATAGAGGATAATTTATACTATAGATTTTCCAAAACAAAGCTTCAACGGATTGTGGATAACACTATCTCTAATGCTATTAAGTATAGTTATGATGATGGTGCTATTGTTGTAAAACTTTATCAAAAAAATAATCAAATAATATTTTCAGTTAAAGATGAAGGGGTAGGTATTGAGGATTTGAACAAAATATTTTCTCGATACTATCGAGAAAACCAAACTAAGGGAGGTTTTGGGATAGGGCTTAATATTGTAAAAGATATTATTGATGAAGAGAATATCTCTCTTGATGTAAAATCTACTTTGGGAAAAGGTACTCTCTTTACATATACTTTTCCATACAAGAAAATTGGTTAACTTTTATAAGATAAGTAAAAATTATATATTAAAATATGCTACACTTTATGGGCATTACGAAACTGGAGTTTCGTCACGAGGAAAAAAGGATTTCATATGAAAACAATCATACATTTAGCAGTTATGCTTTTAATATTTTCTTTCACTGCTTGTAGTGGAAAACCTAAAGTAGCAATGTTAGTTACCGATGATACTCAACAAAAAATGAAATATCATTATGTAATATATACTCCTATGCGATACATGGCTCATGACCCAATTTCTGTACTTAAAAATGAAAAATATTATGTTGAACATAATATTTATACAGATTCTTTAGGTAGAGTTAGTGGGGAAAAGGTATTTCATACTTATAATAAATTTATTTCATTTAATAAAAAGACAAAAAAACCAATTTTTAAAAATGTAGTTGAAGCATACAATAAAGAAGCAAGTTTTACTTTTACTAAACGTTATGTGAAAATTAAAGGTGTTAAAATTTGCAACGAAGACAATGAATGTTGGAGTGCAGGGCTTGAGGGCAAGTTTAAACTTGTAAATAAAAAACCTAATTAAAGTTATTCTATAGAATAAGACTGAAATGGTATACAAAAATCACTTTCTCCCATAGTTTTACCTTCTTCAATAAATGTACCATTCTCATCATACATTTTAATACTACTGTATGCTTCATCATGTAAAAATGTTGTTACAAGTTTATTATTTTGATAAATAAGATGCTTCCGAATACCATAGCTTTTCCATTTTGGAATATAGTCAAAATATCTTACATTTTTAGTCTTATCACAAGTTTCAATAGATTTTAAAGTAGTACCATTTAAATGATATGTCCAATAACACTCTCTATTCTTATCCAAATTAGAGTTTAATTTTTTAGTATAAAGAAGTCGATTATTCTCAGCGTTGACAGTTATTAACTCTTTTAATTGATGGGTTCGCATACTATATCCATAAAGAAAAATTTTCTTATCTTTTTGAATGACCTTATAATAATTGGCATCACGTTTTGGTTCAAATTTATCCAGAAAATTTAGATTTTGATTAAAATTACTATTTGAACCTATTTTATTCATAATATTAAAACTTATACCTGCTTCTAAAATTGCACAATAATAATATTGTGAATTTCTATCATCAAAATTTGGTTTTATTTGATTTGTACAAGCTGTAAATGCAAGTGAACTCAATAGCCCTAACCCTAATATCCTTTTCATTTCGACTTCACCCCAAACCCACTAACATAAACCAAGCCCCAAGCCAACATGAAAGCTTCGATAAAGACCCCTACAAACATCAT
>JALSQJ010000155.1 GCA_026985495.1 Campylobacteraceae bacterium | reverse complement strand
AACTGCTGTTCCAATCTCTATTTTTAAGTTCTCAGCTACTCTATCACCAATTAATAAACTGTGCTTTTTCTTTACATAATCAACAATTGCTGCATCAAGTTTATCACCTGCTACTCTTATTGATTTACTAATAACTAATCCACCCAAAGATATAACACCAATCTCAGTTGTTCCACCGCCAATATCAACAACCAAATTACCATTTGGCTCTCTAACAGGAAGTCCAGCTCCAATTGCAGCAGCCATTGGCTCTTCAATCAAATAAACACTTCTTGCACCCGCATTAAGGGCTGACTCTTTTACAGCCTTTCTTTCAACTTGTGTCAATCCATAAGGCACACATATTACAATTCTTGGCGATGCTAATTTTTTACCGCCATTAATCTTTTTAATAAAATACTCTATCATCATTTCAGTAGTGTTAAAGTCTGCAATAACACCATCTTTCATTGGACGAATTGCTTTAATTGTGCCTGGTGTTTTACCAATCATCTCTTTAGCCTCTTGTCCAACAGCTAAAATCTCTTCTTGTCCAGCTTTATTAATTTTAACAGCAACTACTGAAGGCTCATTTATTACAATACCTTTACCCTTAACCAATACTAAAGTATTGGCTGTCCCTAAATCTATTGCTAAATCTTTAGACATAAATCCAAACAAATTCTTTAAAAAACCCATTTAATCCCTTTAAGCGCTTTTTTTATTTTTTATATATAAAGGCTGAGAACTATTTACTACAACATCTTTCGTAATTATAACCTCATAATCTTTAAGCTCTGGCAATTGATACATAATATCAAGCAAAATCTCTTCCATTATCGACCTTAGTCCTCTTGCACCTGTTTTTCTCTCAATTGCTTTTTGTGCAATTGCCTCTAATGCTTCATCTTCAAATGACAATTCAACTCCATCAAGCTCAAATAGTGCTTTATACTGTTTTACAAGTGAATTTTTTGGCTCTTTTAAAATTCTTACCATATCTTCAACTGTAATCTTTTTAAGAGTTGTAATCACATGCAATCTGCCAATAAGTTCAGGAATCAAGCCATAGCTTACTAAATCATCAGGCTCTAATTGAGATAAAATATTCTCGCTCTCCTCTTTGCCTCTTTTTGTATGACCAAAGCCAAGAGTGTTGCCTCCTATTCTTCTCTCAATTATCTCTTCAATCCCATCAAATGCACCGCCGCAAATGAATAGAATATTAGATGTATCAATTTGAATAAACTCTTGGTTTGGATGCTTTCGTCCGCCTTTTGGCGGAACATTAACAATTGAACCCTCTATAATTTTTAGAAGAGCTTGTTGCACACCCTCGCCTGAAACATCTCTTGTAATAGAGCGGTTTTCACCCATTCTTGCTATTTTATCTATCTCATCTATAAATACAATACCCTTCTCTGCCTTTGCAATATCACCATCAGCCGCTTGAATTAACTTTAATAAAATATTCTCTACATCTTCACCTACATATCCAGCTTCTGTTAAGTTTGTAGCATCTGCAATTGCAATTGGCACATCTAAAAATTTTGCAATTGTTTGTGCAAGAAGAGTTTTTCCACTACCTGTTGGACCAACAAGTAAAATATTTGATTTTGCTATCTCTGTATCGCTATCTTTATTTGCTTTTAATATTCTTTTATAGTGGTTATATACAGCTACTGATAGAGTCTTTTTAGCCTCTTCTTGACCTATTACATAATTATCCAAAAACTCTTTTAACTCTTTTGGCGTAAGATCTCTATGTTCAAAAGTTTCATCTTCAATACTCTCTGCCTCTTCACCAAAAAGTATCTTATATGCAGACATTACACAATTAACACAAATATATGCTTTTTCACCTGCAATTAACGGCAAATCTTCTCTCTCTGTAGCTCCACAAAAGCTACAACTTTTTAAACCCATTATCTAATACTCCTTTTATAATTTATACCTCTTTTTGATTCTAAAACAAATTTAGCCATTTTTAAGACATACTCATTTGTGCTATTTTCTAACAGCCAGTTAGCACTATCTTTTAAATTTTCACCGCTCAAAAATAGCTTTCTATAAGCACTTTTAAGAGCATTTATATCTTCGCTATTTGACAAGTGTCTTCTTAAACCCGTTAAATTTAAGCCTCTTAAACTTGCTCTATTACCCTCGGCAAGGCAATATGGCGGCACATCTTGCGATAAAGCGCTTGCTCCGGCAACCATAGCCATATCACCTATTTTAACAAATTGATGAACAGGTGTCAAGCCCCCAATCACAACTCCATCACCAAGCTCAACATGTCCAGCTAAAGTAGCGGCATTTGCTAAAATGCATCTATTGCCAATAATGCAATCGTGTGCCACATGCACATAACCCATTAATAAATTATCATTCCCTATTCTTGTAACGGATCCGCCACCCTCTGTGCCTGGATTTATTAGGGTAAA
>JALSQJ010000154.1 GCA_026985495.1 Campylobacteraceae bacterium | reverse complement strand
ACAACAAGTTTATCTGCACTTACTAAACAAACCTACCCCCACACAAGCCTTTACGCAAAAGTTTTTTTACAAATTTATCCGTCACCCAATACAGTTTGGTGTCTTGTTAGGATTATGGATTACCCCTATGATGAGTATGGGACATCTTTTACTCTCTGCACTCATGAGCATGTACATCTTCATAGGGCTTTATTTTGAAGAGAAAGATTTGGTAGAAGAGATAGGGGAGGAGTATGTGGCATACAAGAAAAAAGTGGGAATGATGTTTCCTCGGACTAGAAACTATCCCTTTGGCTAGAAGAGAAGCATTTTTAAAAACTGTGGTAACGGGTAGATTTGCCAAAGCTAATGAAGTAACCAAGGTGATCTTTGGTTGGCTACAGAGTCGCCTGAATATATCAATGGGACAACGATTGATGTGAATAATGGGTCGTATATGAGGTAAGACTCAGTAGGCATTAAGGGTTATTTATTTAGTATACTAAAATAATTTATTTAACTAAAATTTTAGGACATACTCATGCCACAAAATGAACTCTCCTTGAGAGAGAAAAAATATGCCACCCTCAAACTAAAAATCTTAGATACCATTAGTCAAAAGCTCAAAAGTAAATCTTTGGTAGATATTTCTGTCAAGGAGATAGCTAAGGAGTTAGACATCTCCGAGATGACCTTTTTTAACTATTTTAAGAGTAAAAAAGAGGTGCTTGTCTATTATATAGAGCTTTGGAGTTTACAGATGCAACTAAGCATAGAAGATAAAACACCACTAGAAGCTATCTACAAGATATTTGAAGAGAGTGCTATCATGATAGAAGAAAACCCCAATCTTTTTATGGAGATAGTTGCCTCTATGGCACTGCAAGGCATGAACAAAAAAGATATAGTGATTACAAAAGCGGAAAGAGTCTTACGATTTGGTAGAGATGTATCTTATGAAGTAGGTGGATTTAAAGAAATCATGATGCCCTTGATAGAAAAACTCTCTATACCAAAAGAGCAAGAGATTTTAATCTATATGTCACTTTTTAATACTTGTTTTGCTACGCCACTTATGATGAAATGTCAAGACTTTGGTACTCTCAAAGAGAGATATTTTCAGCAAGTAGATATGATTTTCAAGGAGTACAAATGCATTTTCTAGCCAATAAAAGAGTAGTCATTATTTCAATGATTATGACGCTTATCATGGCATATATCGTGATGGTTGTATTTGATCCGATGGTAGATGGTAAAGATGGTTTGAGTGTGATTGCTTTGCAGTTGGCATTTGAAAAATCAAAAGGCATACAAATCGTCTCTTCTTGGGATATAGAAGCATTTAACAAAGGGATTGTACTAGATTATCTTTATGCATTGAGTTATATGATATTTTTTGCTTCTCTTATATCATGGCTTGAAAAAAAGAGAGATATTTCATCTAGTTTTTTCCCATACATCGCACTGTTGGCAGGTGCTTTTGATTGGATAGAAAATAGCCTTGAGTTGTGGTTTTTACAGGATGTAGAAGCGTTTTCTAGTACACTGTTTTTTATCCATTCTATCTTTGCTACATTAAAATGGTTGGCATTGCCTTTGATTGTATGGAGAATTATTATGCTTTTTAGGTTAAAGGATGTAAATGCTTAACACCCCATACTGCCAAATCCAACACCTAAAAGAAAAAAATGCCATTCTCTTAGAGTGGAAACAATTTTGCAAAGGCGAGGAGTACAGAAAGACATTTCGCCATGGACTAGAACTTATCAAAAAGCACAACATCACCACATGGTTTACAGACACTACAAACGGCTTTGAAAATGAGGATGCCGATACTGTATGGTTACTAGAAGAGATAATGCCACAGTTTATAGATAGTTCTTTGGAGAAGATAGTATTTGTTATTTCTGATGATAGCCCTTTGATGGGTGAGATATTGGGGCAGAAAGAGGTATTGGAGGAGTTTTTTGAGGTGGAGTTGGTGCATAAAATATGAAAAAACCTAGTAATCAAATGCCTAAGGATAAACTAAAATATGCCAATCAAATTCAAAACCCCATACGGCTTACAAAAACAACCACTTAAAAGTAAGATTTTATGCAAATAGCTCTAGTTCGTCACGCAAAAGTATTGATAGAAAATCAAAATAGTACCACTGCTAATGAAATGAATAGATGGGTAGAGGAGTATAATCATGCTCCCATAGATAGCACTCTACCCAAGAATGAAGTTGTTTCACTGATTCAAAACTCTAACTATAAAATAGCGAGTAGCCTTTATAGAACAGAAGCCTCTTTATCCCTCTTAAAGATAGAAGCTCATGAGAAAAACAGCCTTTTTGATGAGATAATCTTAGATGATTTGGCACAGAGTTCAGAAGCTTATTTATAGCATCATAACACAACGTAGCTTATATCCACCTCTTGAAAGAGGTGGTTTTACGATAC
>JALSQJ010000153.1 GCA_026985495.1 Campylobacteraceae bacterium | reverse complement strand
AATAGTTTAAAATAGCAACTCTAAGGTTACTTATGTGCATATCGCCAGTTGGCGAAGTGGCAAATCGAAGCATCTACTCTCCTAAAATATAGTAGTGCAATTATAGGGTTTCTTTGCTAACATCAATATAAAAAATATTTTTAGTTATAATATAGAATGAAAATTCTAATAATAGAAGACAACCAAGAGATTATTTTTGGTTTAGAAAAGCTTCTGAATGAAGCGACTTTTACTACCTATATAGCCATTACTCTACAAAAAGCCAAAGAGTTATTAAAAAATATGAATATAATTTAATTATCCTTGATTGGATATTACCCGATGGTTTAGGTGTGGAATTTTTGGCTCAACTTAGAAAAGAGTACTACACTACTACTGAATAATCATGATAAAGATAAGCATTGTTATTAAAATGTTATATGTACCTGAAACTTTTATATTATCTCCTTATCCTCTCTTCTATAGACCATGTTATAGAGTATTGGTAATATAAAAAGGGTAAGTATCGTGGCACTTACTAATCCCCAAATAACGACTATTGCCAATGGTCTCTGTATCTCTGAACCAGGTCCTGTTGAAAACATAAGAGGAATTAATCCAAATGAAGCGATAAGTGCTGTCATTAGAACAGGTCGCAGACGTTTTACTGCTCCTTCTACTACTATCTCTTTTATCTCTGTTCCTATATCTCTTAAGTGATTAAAGTGGTTCATCATAACAACCCCATTAAGCATAGCAATTCCAAGTAGTGCAATAAATCCAACGGATGCAGGAACAGATAGATACTCTCCACTATAATATAGACCAGCAAAACCTCCAATAAGTGCTAGAGGGACATTTAAAAAAACAATAATTGCTTGAATTAAAGAGTTAAAAGAGATATATAGAAGCATAAATACTAAAAATAGTGAAATGGGTACAATAAGCTGTAATCTAGCAGATGCTCTCTGTTGATTTTCAAACTCTCCACCATAATTTAAGTAGTATCCCGCAGGTAGTTTTATCTCTTTTGATATTTTTGATTTTACCTCATCTACGAAACTTACTAAATCTCTATCTTCTACATTGCTTTGTACAATTGTTTTTCTATATCCATTTTCATGTTCTATCTGAACGGGTCCATTTTTTTGTTCAAATCTAACAAGACGATTAAGTCTAATGTTTGTCCCATCTTTTAAGGGATAATATAGATTTTTAATGCTAGATAGAGATTTTTGGAACTCTTTATCTCCTTTAATAACAATGTCAATCTGTCTCATACCCTCTTGTATAATACCTACTTTTAAACCTGTAATCATGCTACTTAGAAAGTGGTCTATCTCTTTTTGACTAACTCCATAATATGTCATATTCTGACGATTAAAGGTTAATTGAAAGTAGCTGACACCCTCATTTGCTTTTTTATAAACATCTGAACTTCCTTTTGTATTTTCCAATATATTTTTTATCTCTGTAGCTATTCGCTCTAGCTCTTTAGGTTCTTCTCCAAAAATATCAATCGCTAAATCTCCTCTAACTCCTGTGAGCATCTCTGATACTCTCATCTCGATGGGTTGTGTAAAACCAGCTTCTATCCCTACCATTGTATCAAGTACTTTACGAATTTCATCTACAATAAATTTTTTTGATGGTTCTCTCCACTCTTTTTTGGGTTTTAAGACTAAGAAGGTATCGGTATCGTTAAGGCTCATAGGGTCAAGCCCTAGCTCATCACTACCTGTTCGTGCTATAATCTCTTTTATCTCTGGTACATTAGCTAATAGTTTCTTTTGTAGTTTTAGATTTAGTTCACGACTCTCATCTAGTGAGATAGAGGGTAACATCTCTATACCTACAATAATACTTCCCTCGTCCATAGTTGGCATAAAGGTACTTCCTGTTTTTGATGCTAAATAGAGTGAATATCCAAAAATTATTAAAACAACCAAAATAAACGTTTTAGAGAAACGAATAGCTCCTTTTAATATAGGTCGATAGGCTTTGATAAGTATTTGAACTAAAAAAGAGTCTTTGTCTGGTCTTTTGGATAAAATAAAAGAACTTAATACAGGAATAAGAGTTAAAGCTAATATAAGTGAACTAAATAGAGCAAAAACAATACTAAGTGCAACAGGAGCAAAGAGTTTACCCTCTAATCCTTGTAGTGTAAGTAGTGGCATAAATATAATAATGATAATAAATACACCCGTTACAATAGAAGGAGCCATCTCTATGGCTGAATTCTTTACAATAATAAGTTTTGACACTTTCTTATGTTTTTGATTTCCTAATTCTGATGTAATATGCTCAACCATAACTACAGCAGAGTCAACAAGCATACCAATAGCAATGGCTAAACCACCTAGACTCATTAAGTTTGCACTTAGTCCAAAATAGTCCATAGCTATAAAGCTCATTAATAGGGCAAAAGGTAAAATAAATGCTACTGAAAAGGCAGAAGCTAAATTTCCTAACATCAGAAGTAAGATAACAAATATAAGAATAATTGCCTCTATAAGAGCTTTTTTTACTGTATTTGTAGCAAGATTTACAAGTTTTGTTCTATCATAGAATATATCTATTGATGTTCCTTTTGGAAGCATAGGTTCTATACTCTTTAACTCTTTTTTTACCTTATTCAATACTTGACCAACATTTGCACCTTTTAGACCAAGAACCAAACCTTGAACAGCCTCTCCCTCTCCATTCTTAGTTACAAATCCTGCACGAGTAATATAGCTTAACTTTACATCTGCAATATCTTTAATAGAAATAACTCTATTCCCTCTCTTTTTAATTGGCAAAGAGAGAATATCTTCTATATTATTTAACTTTCCAATACTACGCACTAGAATATTTTCTACACCTTGCGTAACTCGTCCTGCTCCTCCATTTTGATTATTATCTTTAATCGTTGATAAAATATCCTCTAAGTTGATTCCCAAACTCTGCATCATTTTTAGATTTGGAACTATTTGATAGGTTTTAACTTTCCCACCCAAGGCATTAACTTCTGCGATACCAGATATAGCACGAATTTTAGGAGATATAATCCAATCAAGTATCGTTCTCTTCTCTGTTAGTGTTAATTTTTTAGATTCTATAGTAAACATCAATATATCACTAAGTGGAGTTGATATTGGTGCTAATCCACCCTCTAAATTTGAGGGTAGTTCATCTTTTATCTCATTGATACGTTCATTTACTTGTTGTCTTGCCCAATATATATCTGTATCATTATCAAAATCAATAGTAATATCACATAGTCCATATTTAGAAACTGAACGCATCATACTTTTGTGGGGTATCCCCGACATACTCAATTCAATAGGAATAACAATTTGAGACTCTATCTCTGATGGTGTCATACCTTTAGATTTCATAATAATTTTGACTTGAACAGGAGATATATCAGGAAAAGCATCAACAGGTAACTCTTGGTATGATTTGATTCCAAATCCTAAAATAGTTAGTGCTAATAAAATGACAAATAGACGTTGAGATAAGGCTGAATGTATAATACTATTCACCATCTTCTCCTTTCATCATACTTTTTAAAATTGCTACAGATTCTACAACAATAGGAGCATTTAAGCTATCTTTTACTTCAACAAAATAGAACTCTCTATTTTCACCTAATATTTTAATAGAGGTTGGGGTATACCCTTTATCCTTTTTAATGAAAACAGAGTCTAGATTATCTAAAGATATTACAGCTTTTTTTGGTACTTTAAGACTCTTTTTGGATATAGATATTGTTGCTATCTCTTTTTGACCTGTTAAGAAAGGTAGAGTCTTTAGTAAAGAAAAGCGTATTTTTTGAGTCTGATTTTGGATATTAATTTGTGGAGAGTGAAGTATTACTCTGCTTTTAAACTTCTTCTCTCCAAAATTTATAGTGACTTTTTGCTTATCTTTTAATCTTCTAGCTATTTTTAGTGGTATATCTACTTCGAGCCACAAAGCCCCATTTTCTTGGATAATAAAAAAAGCTTTTGTTGGTTCTATGGTCTCTCCTACCTTTACATTTAGCTTCAAGATTTTACCAGATATATGAGATTTTATTGGAATAGATTGCTCTATTTTAAACTTATTAATTAGCTCGTTAATCCGTCTATTACTTGCACCATATCCACGTAATAGTTCTTTTGCAGAGGCAAATCTAATTTTGTCAGCCTTGTATTCTGCATCTGCACCGATACACTCTTTTCTAGGAATTATCTCTTCTTGACAGAGTCTATTTTTTCTCTCAGCTATATTTTTATGGTGTTTTAACTCAATAGCATCTTCGATAAACTTCTGTTGGATTTTTATCCATTCACTTCCTGTAACAATGGCTAATGTTTCTCCTTTTTTGATATAGTCATACTGTGCCACTTTTAGTACTTTTAATTGAGAAGCAAAGGGTAGTGTCACACTATGTAAAAGTTGAGGAGGGGTAACTACCTCTGCCATAAATGAGCCAAGAGGAATAGTTTTACTTGTTATCACTCTTTTGCTACTTATTTTCCAGTCTTCAATCTGTTGCTTGTTTAAGGTTAATATCTCTGCATTTAAAGATAGTATTGTGCTTGTGATTATTGATATTTTAAATATATTTTTCATTCTCTTTTATCTCTTTTCCATAATTGTGTATAGAGAAAAAAGTATTTGATAATAGTCTCTTTTTTTCTCTAACAATTTCTCTTTATATCGCATAATATTCTGTTTTGCCAATAAATACTCAACAACAGAACTCTCTCCATAGTTATAACTTTTTTGCTCTAATGGTAGTAGAGATGCTTCATAGTTCTCAATATTGCTCTTTTTTTGTACTATATCTTTATAGATGCGTTTGAGTTTTAATTTTAACTCTTTAATCTTTAATAGACTCTTTTGTATAAATAGCTCTTGATTAGATTGTATAGCACTTATTTGATTCATAAGTGAAGCTCGTTTATACTCATACTTTTTACTAGAGATATTTAGTGGGATAGAGACACCAATACTATAAACATCTCTATCTATCTCTTTGGTATAATGAGTAGAGAGTTCAATCTTATCAAATTTTTTATAATACCTTTTTATAGAAACTTGATTACTCTCTACTATCTTCTCATAAGCTTTTTTGCTTAGAGAAAATTGCTCTTGGTTTGCTTCTATATTCCCATCAATGGGTGTCATATCATAACAATTTAATTGATTTTCTATATCAAAATTACCAAATGATAGAAGCATTACCTTTTCATCATTAACTCTTGTTGAAAAGTTAGCAAAGTCAATACTCAATTCATCTTTTTTAAGTTTAATCTGTATCAGTTCTCTTTTACTAATCTCTCCTAGTTCATATGCTATTTTCTTCTTTTGGTACAAAGCATCAAACTCGTTGTAGTTTATCCTAAAATAGTTTTGATACTCTCTGTCTAAGCAGTATTGATTATATAGATTTTTTATAGTATTGTTTAATAGAATAAATCTCTTTTGTTGTTCAATTTTGGTCGCTTCACTACTTAATATAGTGCTTTTTTGTTCTAACTCTTGAACATTCCCAACTTTTAACTCTTTGCTAAATCCTATCTCATACTCAAATCCAGATAGAGGTTTGGAGATAGAACGAGATAGAGTAGAGTCAAAAGATAGAGGGGCTGTTTGACTATTGGCTACTCCTTTTATTGTGTTAGATAGGTAACTATCTTCAATAAACCTATCTATTTTATCTTTTTGATTGTTATTGTTTAATAGTATATCTAAATCAATAGTGTTATCAGTTGCCCATGAGAGATTGACAATCATAGATATAAAAATTACTTTTCGCATCTACTCACTCCCCATAATAGAGCCATTTAGTGCATCTATTTTTACTAAACAACTATTTATACTTAACAGATAATAGAGCCTATTTCTTTTTATTTTCAATTTACTAAAGTATTTGTCATTACTCTTGCATATATTCTTCGCAATACTATATGCTCTTTTTATATCTATTTTTGCCACTCTTTGCATGGCTTGTTGCTGTCTAATTTTTCCTAAAAAAGTATGGTTATAGCTTCTCAATTTTGAAGCCTCTTCTATAGTTAGTTCTTGTGAATTAGCAAATATGATTACACTAATGCATAAGATAACAATATGTTTCATGGGATTATCCTTAATATATATTTGGGTGAGTTTTAAGGATTAAGAACGTGGAGGTTTAAAGGCAGTTCCTATTATAGAGGTAAAGAAAATATGTTTTAAGTAGTGCGTTATAGACTCTTTTAATTCAAAAAGTTCAAATATAAATTTCTTTGGAAAGAGTGCATGAAAGTGAAATATCATATGAAAATCACACATTTGATTATCATTATGCTCCTCTATTGTGATAGATTTATCTTTAGATAATTTGCAAGAAGAGGGGGCTAGTACCTCTTCTATCTGATTAGATATAAAAAAATCATGGGATATAGTAAATAACATTGAAATTAGTATAGTAATAAATACAATTTTAGATTTCAATCTATATCCTTTAATAAATTTTTATTATATATTAGCATAATATTCTATAAAAATAGCTATAACCTAATCCCCATTTGGTCCATTATGACAATCGTAACAGCTTATTTTATGACCTTTAGAAAAATTTTTCGTTCCCCATTCGGTAGAGAAGCTTCTATCTGTCCATGTTTTAGATAAATTAGAACCACGATAATCACTGCCATGACACACTTTACATTGTGCAGAGTTATTTTCAGCTACATCTTCATGACCTTTAACCCAGCTTTGTCCAACTGGATGCATACCGTGTGGTCCACCTGTTACTGTTCTTGGTGTACTTGTGTGACATGCACTACACTCTGAAATTGTTCCTGTGTGTCCTTGAACTGCCATACTTACTTTATTGTCGGCTTCATGAGCAGGATAGATAGCATGAGTTGAACCATGACACGCTTCACATTGTAGATTGCCATGTCCTTTACTAAATCTATATAGACTTTTTCCTTGGCTAGGAGTATTTGGCATAGTTGCAAAACGGGTATCAACGGCATGTCGTAATGTGTTGGTTGTTGGGTCAATCGCAGATTTATATCTTTTTCCATTTTGATGACAAGATTGACAATTTGGTTCATCTAGCCAACCATCTCTATTAGATGCACCAACATGACTCATTGTACCATGACAACTTTGACACTGCATACTATTTTTACCACTACTATCTTTTGCGTCTCCCATAGCACCTCTTAGACACTCTGTTGTTGCACCTGGGTGACATGCATAACAAGAGCTTCTGTTAGTTGAGTCTCCTAATTTTTTACCTGAAATAGGGTCTTTTACATTAGCATGTTTACTATGTATTGCTTGTGTAAATGATTTTATCTTTATCCCTACATTTGGTAGAGCATTTGATTTATGACAAGCAACACACAATACAGCCGTTCCACCTTTTGCTGTGGCTTCTAATCCTGCTATATAGTTAAATCCTTTTGCTTTGAGTGCAGATTTATTATCTTTAATAGAATTTGGTTCTCTATCATCATGTAATCTCAATATATTAAATTTATAATCTTTTTGTGCATCACTATTATTTACCCAACCTGCTCTTGGTTTTGCTTCTTCTACTCTATTAGTAGAGTGACAACGTTTACAATCCATCTCATCACTTACTGGAAGTACAGTATCTACCGATGCTAAAACTTTACCTGCTGAATCTTTTGCTACAACTTTTACTAATGGATAGTAGTTTTTAGAGCCATCATCATTATATGGAGTAATTGGAATCCCCTCTGCTTCCCACCATTGAGCTGTTGCATTAAATGTTAATGCTTCAGGTGTTTTGGTAGCTGTAGATTTTCCTGCAAGACCTATATTGTCTGCTAAATTAACTCCAAATAGATCAGAAACATGAGACCAAAAGTTTGTTTTCATCACACCATTGTTTGCTTCAACGCTTGTTGTATTTATTTTTCCATCTGTTCCGATAGTTGATTGATAAGTAATGGTTACACCAGAAGTTACTAATTCTCCATTTTTATTTTTGAGTTGTGCATGGAGATTATTATATGGAGGGAGTACCGAAAATACAGAGAAATCATTTCCATCCATACAGTGCATACCCAAATCATTCCATGCAGTTAACATATATTTATTTGTATTGTTGTTGGTCGTATTTGTGGTATTGTTGTTACTATTCTCGTTATTTCCACTATTTCCACTACTTCCACACGCAGTAAAAAAAGTTGTAGCTATGATTAAGCTTACTGTTTGTACTCTTTTCATTATGTACTCCTAAAATTTTTTAATATTATAATTTTAATTTATGAAGATTTTATGAAGATTTTTAATCTATATTGCATTTAACTCTAAAAAGAGTTTTAAACTTTATATCTACTGCTTGATTTTCATCAATATATCCAATAGATGGATATATTTTTTCTAAATATAGCATAAGCATTTTAGTCGAACTGATGACTTTAGGTGGATGTTTTCCTTGGTAGTATGCTTTTCTCCAATAACGTTCTAAACTATGTTTGCTTTTTTCTAAAATACTCTTTTCAAAACAGACTCTTATTGTAGAGTTATATTTATAATTCATTACCAATAGTCGTTTCTCTGCAATAAATTGATGTTTACCTAAAAATATAGCTTTTATCTCCTCTTTTGTTAACTTCTCTTTTGGGAAGTCTATATTACCAATAACAAGGAGATGTTTTGGATATAGTAGTGTAACTATGAGTGTTAATATAGTGAATAGTCTCATTATCAAAATAGAACCGATATAGAGTATACAAAACGATTTAGAGGAAGTTTCTGATGATATATATACTCACTTTTCAATACAATATTTTTTGAGGGTCTATAACTATAACCCAAAAGATAAATTTGTTCTTTGGTCTCTATTGTATTATCTTTGTACTCTTCAAAACGAAATATAGCATCATGTTTATCTTTTATATTCCATGTTGATTGAAGATAGGCACTATATAGATTTTTATTATTATCATCATCTGAATTTTTAGTAAAAATTTCAGCCTGTATGACCAATTTATCTCCATCATATTGTGAACCTATACCTATATAATTAGCATCTATACTACTATCATTAAGATATTTACCTAAAGATAAACGCCACGAAAACTCCTCTTTTTCTCCATAATAGGCTAGGGCAAAATGTCTATTTATAGCTATATTATTATCTTGATGTGATATATCATTGTTTTTTTGAAAAGTTATAGAAAAGCTACTATTCCTATTTATATCTTGATGATAATGTATACCTGTTGTAGCTTTTGGAAAAAAATTTTTTACTATATATGGTTCTGTTGTTGTATCTTCCAATATAGATATTGGAGCCTGATTCCAATATCCAATATCAGAGTTAAATCGACCTATTTTAATACTCTTGTCATCACTTAAGGCATATGTTAACTCTAGTCGTTCAATCTTTAAATCTATATCTGAGCTATTATTACTATTACCATCTACTGAAATATGTGAAAGCTCTATCTCTCCTAGTAAATCAAAACGATTATTATTGCTTGAAAACATCATTGCAATATCGTTAAATAGAAACTCTTCTTCTCTTTTTGAATCATATGTCATATCTAAATATCCACCTATATTGAGAGAGCTATTATGTATATTCCAACCATAAGAATTCTCTGTTGCATATAAAAAAGAGCTATAAGCTAAAATAAAAAATATAAATCTATATTTCATTGAACCTCTTTGATAAAATTATTTAATAGTATAACATTTTTAAATTTTGCTCTATCTCAAACTCTTCATAAAAACTTCATAAAAATATACTATACTTCTTTTAATTTATTTTAAAGGAACAAATATGTTAAAAAAAACACTTTATACACTACTCTTTTCAACTGTGGGACTTATAGCACTAGATGCAGAGTTTTAATTTTAAGGGGAGAAATTTTATGGGGTTTATTAGATACGAGACGCAATGGCGTTAAGTTAAGGCTTTTGACAGTCAAGTAATACATAGTATAATATATAAAATTATATAAAGGATTACTATGTATTCAATTTGGAGTATCAACACATATCCTTAGATTAAGGAATATATGGTATACTATTGTTAGT